>JABFXD010000329.1 GCA_013361925.1 Streptomyces sp.
CCCCGCACTCACCAGCAACGTCACATGCAGCCCGTGCACGAAACAGTCCCGAGCCGTCTGACGCAGGGCCTCACCGGCAGACCCACCCAACCGACCCGCCACCTCATACGCCTCGCCCAGCGAATGCCCCGCCGCAGCGGACGCCGACGCCGGCACCCCCTGCACGGACGACAGTCCAGGCGTATAGGCCGCGTTCATCACACTGCCGAGCAGCGCGATACCAATACCCGCGCCCAACTGGTACGACGTCTCCCCGATCGCCGCCGCTCCACCCGCCTGCTCCACCGGAGCCTCGCTCAGCATCGACTCGTACGCCCCGAACAGCGTCGTCTCAAGACCGAACCCGAGCAGCACGAACCCGAACAGCAGCAGCGGAGCGTTGTCCTCGCCACCCATCGCGAGCAGCGTCAGCACCGAGACGGCCGTCAGACAGAACCCGAAGCACACCATCCGCCGCGGCCCGAACCGCCGCAGCATCCGCGCCCCGGCCAGCCCGGACGCCATCGCCGCGACGGTCAACGGCAGCAGCCGCAACCCCGTCTCCAGCGGCGAGAGCCCCAGCACCAGCTGGAGATACTGCGCCGCGATCAGCTCAAGGCCGACCAGCGCGAGCATCGCCAGCACGATGCAGCAGACGGAGGTGGAGAAGGCGGGCCGCGCGAACATCCGCAGGTCCACCAGCGGATGCGTACGGCGCCTTTGTCGTCGTACGAAAAGAACCAGCAGCACGGCGCCCAGCACCAGCGGCACCGCGGTGATCTCGTCGAGCTCGCCGCCGCCGAGCCGCTTCACGCCCAGCACCAGCCCGAACAGACCGGCCGCCGCCATCAGCGCGCCGACCACGTCCCACGGGCCCTGGCCGCTGCCCTTCGACTCGGGCAGCAGCAGCCGCCCGACGGGCAGGCTGACCAGCATCAGCGGGATGTTGACCAGGAAGACCGAGCCCCACCAGAAGTGCTCCAGCAAGAAGCCGCCGAGCAGGGGGCCGACCGCCGCGCCCACCGCGGCCACCGCGCTCCAGATGCCGATCGCGAGTGCCCGCTCGCGCCGGTCGGGGAAGACCTGGCGGAGGATCGACAGCGTCGCGGGCATGATCATCGCGCCGCCGACGCCGAGCAGCGCCCGCGCGAAGATCAGCACCTGTGCGTTGTCGGCGAGGGCGGCCAGACCGGAGGCGACGCCGAAGAGGGCGTACCCGAGCAGGAGGACCCGTCTGCGGCCGACCTTGTCGCCGAGCGTGCCGAAGAGGATCAGCAGCGAGGCGCAGACGAGGGGGTAGACGTCGACGATCCAGAGCAGCTCTATCGCGCCGGGCTTGAGGTCCTCGGTGACGGCGGGGACCGCCACATGCAGCACGGTCGCGTCGACCGCGACCAGGAGCAGGCTCACACAGAGGACGACGAGGACGACCCAGCGGTTGGCACCGGCCCCGGCCGCCCGACGGCGCAGCGCTGCGGCGGCCGTGGTCGTCCCGGACATGTACGTACCTCCCAGATGTTCCCTCGCGATCGGCGGGCACACGGGGTGGGGACTCCCCATGATCTCGGCCGGAGGAGCGGTGGTCTCCGGCCCGCGCAACGAAGGCGAGTGACACGTCAGCGTACGCGAGTTCGCGCCTCGGCCAAGTGGTGGACCTCTCAGACTCCGCGGAGAACACGTGTGGCGTACGCCACTGCCCCTCCCCCGCGAACACGCCCCTGCGGCGCTCGCGGTTCACCGGGCGTTCGATAATCAGGCCCGTGACCGATCTTGAGACGCGCGTGGCGCCGCCCGGCAACGCCCTGCGCCGCGCGGCCCCGGCCCTCCTCGGGTACGCGGCCGTCCGCGCCCTGGGGCTGCTCGCGCTGGCCCTGTGGAGCGCGGCGCGCGACAAGAGCGCGTACACGCTGCTGACGGCCCGCTGGGACTCCCTCTGGTACACGAGGGTCGCCGAGCTGGGATACGGCTACGAGGTCCGCCTCCCCAACGGCGACGTGCACTCGAACCTGGCCTTCTTCCCGCTGCTGCCCTGGCTGGAGCGGGGCGTGGCGGCGGTGACTCCCCTGTCGTACGCCGACGCCGGCTTCGCCGTCAGCCTGCTCGCCTCGCTCGCCGCGGCCTGGGGGATCTTCGCGGTGGCGGACCAGGTGTACGGACGGCGGGCCGGGGTCTGCGCCGTGCTGGTCTGGGCACTGCTGCCGGTCGGGGTCGTGCAGTCGATGGCGTACAGCGAGTCGCTGTTCACCGCGCTCGCCGCCTGGTCGCTGTACGCCGTCCTGACCGGCCGCTGGCTGACCGCGGGCATCCTGGCGGCCCTGGCGGGCCTGACCCGGCCGGTGGGGCTCGCGGTGGTCGCGGCGGTGTGGGTCACCGGTATTGCCTCGTTCGTGCGGAACCGAAGCACGGCCGGCGCGCAGGGCGCCCGGGACCCGGAGCACGCCCCCTTCGCCACCGCCGACGGGACGGAAGGGGGCGCACCGGCCTGGCATCGCGCCCTCGGCATGCTCCTCGCCCCCCTCGGCGCCGCCGGCTACGTCCTGTGGGTCGGCCACCGCACCGGCAAGGGCCCACTCGGCTATCTCGACGTCCAGGCGGGCTGGCGCAACGGCTTCGACGGCGGCTACGCCTTCGCCCGCTTCGTCGCCGACAAGTTCACCTCGTTCCCCTCGGCCCTCGCGGGCGTCGGTCTGATCGTCGGCGTCGGGCTCGTGGTGTGGCTGTACGTCGTCTGTGTGCGACAGGGCCAGCCGCTGCCGCTGCTGGTGTACGCGGGCGTCGTCACCGCCCTCGCCCTGTGCGCGTCGAGCTACTTCGGCTCGAAACCACGCCTTCTGCTGCCCGCCTTCCCCCTGCTGCTGCCCCTCGCCCTGGCCCTGGCCCGGCTGCGGACGTCCAGGTCGGCCCTGGTGACGGTCGGTGTCGCCCTGGCGTCGGCCGTGTACGGGGCGTTCTGGCTGAACGGCTCGGGCCCGCCATGATCGACTCGCGGCGTCGATGAGCACCGGGAGAATTCCGCCCCATGATTCGGTGAACGAATTCATAAGCGGCAATAAACCGCGCCCCGAAATGATCAAAGGAATTGAAGGGGCAAGCCCGACCCGATTGTGGATTCCTCGGAAATAAACCTCTCCCTGAGAGGAATCCCACATCACATCGTCATCACAAAGCCGTGGATTCGACCGGGAACTGAGCTCACTCGCTGTAACGTCGATTGGGTGCGTACCGAACGAAACCTCACCCGTCTGGACCGGGTGTTCGCCAGACTGGACCGTGAGCCGGAACGACCGGCTCACCTCGACGTGCCGAAGATGTCCCGGCACCGGGTCGCGCTGCTCGCCGGAACCCTGCTGTTCTACCTGGCGATCGTGTGGCTCGTGGTGGACACGTCGTGGCTGGTCCGGCTGGACTGGCAGGTCATGTTCTTCCGGCCGTACCAGCAGTGGCAGGAGATCCACTGGTTCGTCGACTACTACGTGGTGCTCGGCCAGCGCGGCCCGACCGCGGTGATGGTCGCGGCCTGGCTGGGCTGGCGCTCCTGGCGACAGCACACGCTGCGCCCGATGCTCACGCTGGGCGCCTCGCTGCTGCTGCTGAACCTCACCGTCGGCGCCGCCAAGCTCGGCATGGGCCGTCTCGGTCCGCACTACGCGACCACCATCGGCGCGAACGAGATGGGTCTGGGCGGCGATATATTTCCCAGCGGCCACACCGCGAACGCCGTGGTCACCTGGGGCATCCTGGCCTATCTGGCCTCCACCCCGAGAGCCCGCAGATGGCTGTCCGCCGTCTCCGCCGTGACCTCGCTCGGCGTCGGCCTCGCCACCGTCTACCTGGGTACGCACTGGCTGAGTGACGTCATGCTCGGCTGGACCGCGGGCCTGCTGGTCCTGCTGGCCCTGCCCTGGTGCGAGCCGCTCATCACCCGCACCGAGACCGCGCTCTTCGACCTGCGCGACCGCTGGCGGGCCCGGCGCGCCGTCCCCACGGCCGTCAAGCCCGTCGAGGTCCCGGTGCCGCTCAAGCCGCGCACCGCTCCGCAGAGCGAGCCCGCGGCCCGCTCGACCCGGGCGCCCGCCTATCTGGCGCCGGGCCCGCACACGGCCCGCTCGGAGCGCACCCCGGTCACCCCGGTCGGCCCGCGCCGGCCACCCCATCCCGACCGCGTCGCCCGCGGCACGACCTCGGCGGCCCGCCCCCTGACAGGCGGATAGGCCACCGGCGGACAGCGGGGACGGTACGCACACACCCACCCCGCGGCGACGGCCCCCACTCCACGGAGCGGGGGCCGTCGCCATGTGTCAGCCCTTCCAGGACCGCGCCACTCGCCCGTCCTTCACCTCGAAGTTCAGCCGACCGCTGCGGTACTCCATCGTGATGATCGCTCCGGGCGGCAGCGAACGGACCGTGGACCAGCCCTTCTCGCGCGCGAGCCGCTCGGCCCGGGCCTGCTCCAGGCCCACATAGGCGTCCGGATTGTCGTGTGGTTCGGCGGGCGGTTTCGGTATCGGTGCCATACGGCCACGCTAGGGCCTGGGCGCGCGCCGGGGCCAGAGAACAGGACACGGTGGGTAGCTGATCCCTCTCCGGTCACGCTTCTGTCACAGGATCCCGACAGTCGTTTCCCTCGGCCCGTGTCACACGAACGGGCGGTTCCCTACGCCTTCCGCGCGCAATCGAACGTAATTCCCGCGTGTCGTGATCGCTCCCCGAATAACGAGACGGAAAGGTGCGGAAAGGTTCCGGTGGACGTGCCTCCGGGGCCTTTCCATTCCGATTCGGCACAGCGCCACGGAAGCTGACACCACATAGGAAAAACACGCTTCCCGCACAGAACCCCCGCACGCCCCCTGTCGCGGTGCGCGGCGACGCGAGCATCATGACGGCTGACCCGGGACGCGACGAGCGAAGGGGCGAGCGAGCGATGGGCACCCAGACCGTGCACACGGCGGAGCGACCCGTGCGGACCAGGAACCACGGCAAGGTCGTCGTCGACTGGCTGACCACCACCGACCACAAGAAGATCGGTCATCTCTACCTGATCACGTCGTTCGTGTTCTTCCTGATCGGCGGGGTCATGGCGCTGCTGATGCGCGCCGAACTCGCCCGGCCGGGCTTGCAGATCCTCGACAACCAGCAGTTCAACCAGCTGTTCACCATGCACGGCACGATCATGCTGCTGCTGTTCGCGACGCCGAGCTTCGCGGGCTTCGCCAACGAGCTGATGCCGTTGCAGATCGGCGCGCCGGACGTGGCGTTCCCCCGGCTGAACATGCTGTCGTACTGGTTCTTCCTGTTCGGCGGGCTCATCGTGCTGGGCTCGCTGCTCGTGCCGTCCGGGCCCGCCGCCTTCGGCTGGTTCGCCTACGCGCCGCTCAACAGCATGGAACGCTCCCCCGGCGTCGGCCCCGACCTGTGGATCATGGGGCTCGCGCTGGCCGGCTTCGGCACCATCCTCGGCGCGGTCAACTTCATCACCACCATCATCGGGATGCGCGCGCCCGGGATGACGATGTTCCGGATGCCGATCTTCACCTGGAACACGCTGTTCACGTCGATCCTGATCCTGATGGCGTTCCCGGTGCTCGCGGCCGCGCTGCTGGTGCTGGAGGCGGATCGCCGGTTCGGCTCGCAGGTGTTCGCGTCGGCCAACGGCGGGGCGCTGCTGTGGCAGCACCTGTTCTGGTTCTTCGGGCATCCCGAGGTCTACATCATCGCGCTGCCGTTCTTCGGGATCATCACGGAGATCCTGCCGGTCTTCAGCCGCAAGCCGCTGTTCGGCTATCTGACGCTGATCGGCGCGACGATGGCGATCACCGGTCTGTCGATCGTGGTGTGGGCGCACCACATGTTCGTCACCGGCGCGGTGCTGCTGCCGTTCTTCTCGTTCATGACGTTCCTCATCGCCGTGCCGACGGGCGTGAAGTTCTTCAACTGGATCGGCACCATGCTGAAGGGCTCGCTGTCCTTCGAGACCCCGATGCTGTGGTCGTGCGGGTTCCTGGTGACGTTCCTGTTCGGCGGCCTGACCGGGGTGATCCTGGCGTCCCCGCCGCTGGACTTCCATGTCTCCGACTCGTACTTCGTCGTCGCGCACTTCCACTACGTCGTGTTCGGCACGGTCGTCTTCGCGATCTTCGGCGGCTTTTACTTCTGGTGGCCCAAGTTCACCGGCAAGATGCTCGACGAACGGCTCGGGAAGATCCAGTTCTGGACGCTGTTCGTCGGCTTCCACACCACGTTCCTGGTGCAGCACTGGCTGGGCGCGGAGGGCATGCCGCGCCGGTACGCGGACTATCTCGCCGCCGACGGGTTCACCGCCCTCAACACCGTCTCGACGATCGGCGCGTTCCTGCTGGGCATCTCGACGCTGCCGTTCCTCTACAACGTCTGGAAGACCGCCAAGTACGGCGAGAAGGTCGAGACCGACGACCCCTGGGGCTACGGCCGTTCGCTGGAGTGGGCGACGTCCTGCCCGCCGCCCCGGCACAACTTCACGACGCTGCCGCGGATCCGCTCCGAGTCCCCGGCGTTCGATCTGCACCATCCGCAGTACGCGGCGCTCGCTCCCCAGCCCGAGCCAGAGAGCGAGCAAGCCGGCCGTGAGCCGTCCTGATCGCCTCCGTCAGCTCGGCGGGCTCCAGCACCTCGAACTCGAAGCCCGTCATCATCACGTGAATGACCATCACGTCGAGGCTCGCGGCCCCGGTGCGCAGGATGCAGGCGTCGGGTCCGTCCGCCTCCAGCTGCCCAGCGCTCGGTGAGATCCGCTCGGCGGCCTCCTCGAGGGGCACCAGCAGCCGGACGACGGCATGGGCGGCGTACGCGCGCGTGGAGACGCCCCGGGAGACATACGCGGCGAGGTCCTCGGCGGGCGGGGTGCGCGGGGTGAAACGGGGCCCGTGCGGGGGCCTGGGCGTGACGCGGTCGACGCGGAAGGTCCGCCAGTCGTCGCGGTCGAGGTCCCAGGCGACCAGGTACCAGCGGCGCTCGGTGCAGACCAGGCGGTGCGGCTCGACGGTACGACGGGTCGCGGTGCCTCCGTGGTCGCTGTACTCGAAGCGCAGCCGCTCCGCGTCCCGGCAGAGGTGGGCCAGCTCGGTCAGCACGGCCGGGTCGACGGCACCGGGCTGCGGACCGCGCAGCATCGGCACGGTGAAGGCGTTCAGGGCGCCCACGCGGCGGCGCAGCCGGTTCGGCAGGACCTGCTCCAGCTTGGCGAGGGCCCGTACCGACGTCTCGCCGATGCCCTCGATGCCCTGCCCGGCGGCCGTGCGCAGGCCGACGGCCACGGCTACGGCCTCGTCGTCGTCCAGCAGCAGCGGCGGCAGTTCGGCGCCCGCGCCCAGCTGGTAGCCGCCGCCCGTGCCGGGGCTGGCGTTGACGGGGTAGCCCAGCTCACGCAGCCGGTCCACGTCCCGGCGCACGGTACGCGGGGTGACGCCGAGGCGGTCGGCGAGATCGGCGCCGGACCAGTCGCGGTGGGCCTGGAGGAGCGAGAGCAGGCGCAGAAGTCGTGCCGAGGTCTCCAACATGGGGCCGAGTCTGCCAGCGCTCGCGGACAGCGACGGTCCGCAATGCCCTCTGCTTCCGCTACTTCCCGCAGCGCAGACTGAGGTTGCCGTGCCGGGTCTCGTACGGGACCCGGCCGTCGGCGGCCCGCAGGTCCATCAGGCCGGGCATCAGCCGCCGCTCGCCGTCGTCCACGCGCGCGTAGGCGTCCCAGCAGCCCTCCGGGAGGCCGACGCTGCTCGGCAGGGCCGCGCGCAGCCGGCCGTCGGCGGCCGGGGTCAGCGGCAGGAACACCTCCTCGTGCCCGTCGCGCCGGCGCAGCACGAGGTGGGCGGCGCCGCCCTTCCCGTCCACGGTGACGTCGAAGGTCAGCCCGCCCGCGGAGTCGGCGATGCAGTCGGCACGCAGGGGTGCCGTCGGCCG
>JABFXD010000184.1 GCA_013361925.1 Streptomyces sp.
CTCGGGACCGTGCTCGACTGTCTCGCCGAACTGCGGGGCACGTATGACGCGGTGATCTGTGAGGGGGCCGGCAGTCCGGCGGAGATCAATCTGCGGCGGACCGACATCGTCAACATGGGGATCGCCCGCAATGCCGGTCTTCCGGTGCTGGTGGTCGGGGACATCGACCGCGGGGGCGTGTTCGCCTCCTTCTTCGGGACCGTCGCGCTGCTGTCCCCCGAGGATCAGGCGCTCGTCGCCGGGTTCCTCGTCAACAAGTTCCGGGGGGATGTGTCGCTTCTCGAGCCGGGGCTCGACATGCTCCACGGGCTCACCGGGCGGCATACGTACGGCGTCCTGCCCTTCCGGCACGGCCTCGGTATCGATGAGGAAGACGGTCTGCGGGTTTCCCTCAGAGGGACCGTCCGGGAGTCGAACACCGCCCCGCCCGTCGGGGAGGACGTGCTGCGGGTCGCCGTCTGCGCGGTCCCGCTGATGTCCAACTTCACGGACGTGGACGCGCTCGCCGCCGAACCGGGTGTCGTCGTGCGGTTCGTGGACCGGCCGGAGGAGCTCGCCGACGCCGATCTCGTCATCGTGCCGGGGACGCGCGGGACGGTGCGGGCACTGGAGTGGCTGCATGAACGCGGGCTGGCCGGCGCCCTCGTCGCACGGGCCGCGCAAGGGCGTCCGATCCTCGGGATCTGCGGCGGCTTCCAGGTTCTCGGCGAGCACATCGAGGACGAGGTCGAGAGCCGGCGGGGGCAGGTCGAAGGGCTCGGGGTGCTGCCCCTGAGGGTTCGGTTCGCCCCCGAGAAGATCCTTGCCCGGCCGGAGGGCGAGGCACTCGGGGAACGGGTCACGGGATACGAGATCCATCACGGGGTCGCCTCCGTGACCTCCGGGGAACCCTTCCTGGACGGCTGCCGGGTCGGCCAGACCTGGGGCACCCACTGGCACGGCTCGCTGGAGTCGGACGGCTTCCGGCGGGCGTTCCTGCGCGAGGTGGCGGCCGCCGCGGGCCGCCGGTTCGTGCCGGCGCCCGACACCTCGTTCGCCGCGCTGCGCGAGGAGCAGCTCGACCGGCTCGGCGACCTGATCGAACAGCACGCGGACACGGACGCGCTCTGGCGGCTCATCGAGTCGGGCGCGCCGCAAGGACTGCCTTTCATTCCACCGGGAGCGCCCGCATGAGCACTGTGTTGTTGTTGTCGACCGCCGACACGGACCTGTTGGCGGCTCGGGCCGCCTCCGGTGCCGACTACCGGATCGGCAACCCGACCCGCGTGGACGTGGCCGCGGAGCTGCCGGGGCTGATCCAGGGCTCCGACATCGCCGTCGTACGGCTGCTCGGTGGCAAGCGTGCCTGGGAGGACGGGCTGGCCGCGCTGAAGGCCGCTGGGATCCCGACCGTGCTGCTTGGCGGTGAGGCCGTGCCGGACGCCGAGTTGATGGCCGAGTCGTCCGCGCCGGCCGGTGTCGTCGCGGAGGCGCTGAAGTACCTCGTCGAGGGCGGACCCGCCAACCTCACCGAGCTGGCCCGGTTCCTGTCCGACACCGTGCTGCTGACCGGTGAGGGGTTCCTGGAACCGCAGAAGATGCCGGAGTACGGCGTCCATGGCGACCGTGTCTTCACCGAGGGCCGGCCGACCGTCAGCGTGCTCTTCTACCGGGCCCATGAGCTCAGCGGCAACACCGGCTTCGTCGACACCCTGTGCGATGCCGTCGAGGCGCGCGGCGCCAACGCCCTTCCCGTGTACTGCGGTTCGCTGCGCGGTGCCGACGCCGGGCTGTACGAGATCCTCGGCAGGACGGACGCGCTCGTCGCCACCGTCCTCGCCGCCGGTGGCGCGCACGCCTCGCAGGCGTCGGCGGGCGGCGACGAGGAGGCCTGGGACATCGGGGCGCTGGCCGACCTCGATGTGCCGGTGCTGCAAGGACTTTGCCTCACGTCGTCCAGGGCGGCGTGGGAGGCGTCCGACGCCGCGCTCTCCCCCATGGACGCGGCGATGCAGGTCGCGATCCCCGAGTTCGACGGGCGGCTCGTCACCGTCCCGTTCTCCTTCAAGGAGCAGGGCCCGGACGACGTCCCCGTCTATGTCGCCGACCCCGAGCGGGCCGCGCGCGTCGCCGGGATCGCCGTACGGCACGCCCGGTTGGGGTACAAGCCGAACGCGGAGAAGAAGCTCGCGCTCGTCTTCACCGCGTACCCGACCAAGCACTCGCGGGTCGGCAACGCGGTCGGTCTCGACACGCCCGCCTCGGCGGTGCGGGTGCTGGACGCCCTCAAGGCGGCCGGGTACTCGCTCACCGAATACCCGTCCGGCGGCGACGAGTTGATCCACCGGCTGATCAACGCCGGTGGCCACGACGTCGAGTGGCTCACCGAGGAGCAGCTGGCCGCCGCGCCCGCGCGGGTGCCGCTGGCCGATTACCGGGCGTGGTTCGACAAGCTGGACCCGGAGTTGCGGGACGGCATGCTGGAGGCGTGGGGCGAGCCGCCGGGCAGCCTGTACGTCGACGGGGACGACATCGTGCTCGCCTCCCTCCAGTTCGGGAACGTCGTCGTGATGATCCAGCCGCCGCGCGGCTTCGGGGAGAACCCGATCGCGATCTACCACGACCCGGACATGCCGCCGTCGCACCACTACATGGCCGCGTACCGCTGGCTGGAGAACAGCTTCGGCGCCGACGCGATCGTCCACATGGGCAAGCACGGCACGATGGAATGGCTGCCCGGCAAGGGGCTCGGGCTCAGCGGCGGGTGCGCGCCGGACGCCGTCCTCGGGGAGCTGCCGCTGATCTACCCCTTCATCGTCAACGACCCCGGCGAGGGCACCCAGGCCAAGCGGCGCGGACACGCCACCGTCGTCGACCACCTGGTGCCGCCGATGGCCCGGGCCGACACCTACGGCGACCTCGCCAAGCTGGAGCAGCTCCTCGACGAGTACGCGCTCGTCTCCGACCTGGACCCGACGAAGGCGCCGGCCGTGCGGGCGCAGATCTGGACGCTGGTCAAGGCGGCCGAGCTCCACCACGACCTGCATGTCGAGGACCAGCCGGACGACGACGACTTCGACGAGTTCGTCATGCACATCGACGGCTATCTGTGCGAGATCAAGGACGTGCAGATCCGCGACGGGCTGCACATCCTCGGTGGCGGGCCGGTCGACGAGGCACGGGTCAACCTCGTGCTCGCCGTGCTGCGCGCCTCGCAGGTGTGGGGCGGCCAGGCCAACGCGCTGCCGGGCCTCAGGGCCTGCTTCGCGGCCCATTTCGGGCTGGTGGAGAAGGAGTTGCTCGCCGAGCCGGGCGCGCCGGTGAAGGTGCCGGTCGAGCTGACGGAACTGGTCGAGGGTCCGGCCCGCAGCGCCGCCGACGCGATCGACCTGCTGGAGCAGCTGTGCCGGCGGGTAGCGGAGGGCATGGAGGCCCGCGACTGGGACGTCGCGGTGGTCCCGGCCGTGCTGCGGGGTGTACTGGGGGTCGAACTCCCTGACGGCGTGGCCGTGTTGGAGTTCGCCTGCACCGAGGTGGTGCCGCGGCTCGCCCGCACCACCGACGAGATCGACCACATCCTCAAGGCGCTCGACGGTGGTTACGTCCCGGCCGGACCGTCCGGTTCGCCGACGCGCGGGCTGGTCAACGTCCTGCCGACCGGCCGGAACTTCTACTCGGTCGACCCCAAGGCCATTCCGTCCAGGCTGAGTTGGGAGGTCGGGCAGTCGCTCGCCGACTCGCTGGTCCAGCGGTACCTGGCCGACACCGGTGAGTACCCGAAGTCCGTCGGCCTGACGGTGTGGGGTACGTCCGCGATGCGCACCCAGGGCGACGACATCGCCGAGATCCTGGCGCTGCTGGGCTGCCGCCCGGTGTGGGACGAGGCCTCGCGCCGGGTCACCGGTTTCGAGATCATCGGCCTGGAGGAGCTGGGCCGTCCGCGCATCGACGTCACCGTCCGCATCTCCGGGTTCTTCCGGGACGCGTTCCCGCACGTCGTGGGTCTGATCGACGACGCGGTGCGCAAGGTGGCCGAGCTGGAGGAGCCCGCCGAGCGCAACTTCGTGAAGGCCCACGCCGACGAGGACACCGCCGAGCACGGGGACCGGCGGCGAGCGACGGCCCGTATCTTCGGCTCCAAGCCGGGCGCGTACGGCGCCGGTCTGCTGCCGCTGATCGACGCCCGCAACTGGCGCTCCGACGCCGACCTCGCCGAGGTGTACGCGGTATGGGGCGGCTACGCCTACGGGCGCGGGCTGGACGGGCGGGCGGCGCGCGGGGACATGGAGATGGCGTTCCGGCGGATCAACGTGGCCGCGAAGAACGTCGACACCCGTGAGCACGACCTCGTGGACGCGGACGACTACTTCCAGTACCACGGTGGCATGGTCGCCATGGTCCGCCATCTGACGGGCGCCAATCCCGAGGCGTACGTGGGCGATTCGGCGACCCCCGACCAGGTGAAGACCCGCACGCTGGGTGAGGAGACGCACCGCGTGTTCCGGGCGCGTGTCGTGAACCCCCGCTGGATGGCGGCCATGCGCCGGCACGGCTACAAGGGCGCCTTCGAGATGGCGGCGACCGTCGACTACCTCTTCGGCTACGACGCCACGGCGGGCGTGGTCGACGACTGGATGTACGAGAAGCTCAGCGCGGAGTACGTCTTCGACCCGGAGAACCGGGACTTCATGAAGCAGTCCAACCCGTGGGCGCTGCGCGGCATCACCGAACGGCTCCTGGAGGCGGCGGACCGCGGCCTCTGGGCGGAGCCGGACGCGGAGACGCTGGAGCGGCTGCGCGCCACCTACCTTGAGCTCGAAGGCGACCTGGAGGGCGACGACCAGTGACCACCCCCTTCCCCTTCACGGCCGTCGTCGGCCAGGACGATCTGCGGCTCGCGCTGCTGCTGAACGCCGTGTCACCGGCGGTCGGCGGTGTGCTGGTGCGCGGTGAGAAGGGCACGGCCAAGTCCACGGCGGTGCGGGCCCTCTCGGCGCTGCTGCCGGCGGTGCCGGTCGTGTCCGGCTGCCGTTTCTCCTGTGACCCCGCACAGCCCGATCCGGCCTGCCCGGACGGCCCGCACGAGAGCGGGAACGGCGTGGCGCGCCCCTCCCGCATGGTCGAACTCCCCGTCGGCGCCTCCGAGGACCGGCTCGTCGGTGCGCTCGACATCGAGCGGGCGCTCGCCGAGGGCGTGAAGGCCTTCGAGCCGGGGCTGCTCGCCGACGCGCATCGCGGGATCCTCTACGTCGACGAAGTGAACCTGCTGCACGACCACTTGGTCGACCTGCTCCTCGACGCGGCCGCCATGGGCGCCTCGTACGTGGAACGCGAGGGCGTCTCCGTGCGGCACGCCTCGAAGTTCCTGCTCGTCGGCACCATGAACCCCGAAGAGGGCGAGCTGCGGCCGCAGTTGCTCGACCGGTTCGGGCTGACCGTCGAGGTGGCCGCCTCGCGTGAGCCCGACCAGCGGGTGGAGGTGGTCCGGCGGCGGCTGGCGTACGACGACGATCCGGCTGGTTTCGCGGCCCGGTGGGCCGACGAGGAGGCCGCCGTACGTCAACGTGTCGTGGCGGCGCGGGAGTTGCTGCCGTCGGTGCGGCTCGGGGACGGGGCGCTGCGGCAGATCGCGGCGACGTGTGCCGCGTTCGAGGTGGACGGCATGCGAGCCGACATCGTCATGGCACGGACGGCCACCGCGCTGGCCGCGTGGGCCGGGCGGACCGAGGTGCTCGCCGAGGACGTACGGCAGGCCGCGCTGCTCGCGCTGCCGCACCGGCGTCGGCGTAATCCCTTTGACGCGCCGGGACTCGACGAGGACAAGCTCGACCAGACGCTGGAGGAGTTCAGCGGAGAAGGCGACGAGGATCCCGATCCGGACGGGCCCGGCGGGGGCGGCGGGCAGCCGACGCCGGACGACGGGTCGCCGGGTGACTCCGGGGACGGGGCCCGGCCCGAGGCCGGGGAGGACGGGGAGCCGCAGGCCGGCGGTGCCGGTGGCGGTGAGCAGTCCCCCGTACGGGCCTCCGAGCCGTTCCGTACCAAGGTGCTCAGCGTGCCGGGGCTCGGGGACGGTGCCGCCGGGCGGCGTTCGCGGGCGCGGACCGAGCACGGGCGGACCACGGGGGCGCGCCGGCCTCGGGGTGCGCTGACCAAGCTGCATCTCGCCGCGACCGTGCAGGCCGCCGCCCCGCATCAGCGGGCGCGGGGGCGGTCCGGTCCTGGACTTGTGCTGCGCCGGGACGATCTGCGGCAGGCGACGCGGGAGGGGCGCGAGGGCAACCTGGTTCTTTTCGTGGTGGACGCCTCCGGCTCCATGGCCGCTCGGCAGCGGATGGGTGCCGTGAAGGGCGCCGTGCTGTCGCTGCTGCTCGACGCGTATCAGCGGCGGGACAAGGTGGGCCTGGTGACGTTCCGGGGGACGGCGGGTGAGGTGGCGTTGCCGCCCACGTCGTCGGTCGACGCCGCGGCCGCTCGGCTGGAGTCGCTGCCCACGGGTGGCCGTACGCCGCTCGCCGCCGGGCTGTTGAAGGCGCACGAGGTGCTGCGGGTCGAGCGGTTGCGGGATCCCGCGCGTCGGGCGCTGGTCGTCGTGGTGACGGACGGGCGGGCCACGGGTGGGCCCGAGCCGGTCGCGCTGTCTCAGCGGGCGGCTCGGCTGTTCGCCGCCGACGGGGTCGCCTCCGTCGTCGTCGACTGCGAGTCCGGGCCGGTGCGGCTGGGGCTCGCCGGGCAGCTCGCGGGTGAGTTGGGGGGTACGGCGGTGACGCTCGACGAGTTGCGGGCGGACTCCATCGCCGGGCTGGTCAAGGACGTACAGAGGAGGGCCGCGTAATGCCTCAGGGACAGCCGAGTGTGGTGCCGGACGATGGGCTGACCACTCGTCAGCGTCGTAATCGGCCTTTGGTGGTCGTGCATACGGGGGTGGGTAAGGGCAAGTCGACCGCTGCCTTCGGGCTTGCCCTGCGGGCCTGGAACCAGGGGTGGCCCATCGGGGTGTTCCAGTTCGTCAAGTCGGCGAAGTGGAAGGTCGGCGAGGAGAACGCGCTGCGGGTGCTCGGGGCGTCCGGCGAGGGCGGGTCCGTCGACTGGCACAAGATGGGCGAGGGCTGGTCCTGGGTCCAGCGGGACGCCCAGATGGACAACGAGGAGAAGGCCCGGGAGGGCTGGGAGCAGGTCAAGCGGGACCTCGCCGCCGAGACGTACCAGCTGTACGTGCTCGACGAGTTCGCCTATCCCCTGCACTGGGGGTGGATCGACACCGATGAGGTCATCGCGGTGCTGCGGGACCGGCCGGGGACCCAGCACGTCGTCATCACCGGGCGCAACGCCCCCGAGAAGCTGGTCGACTTCGCCGATCTCGTGACCGACATGTCCAAGGTGAAGCATCCGATGGACGCCGGGCAGAAGGGGCAGCGGGGTATCGAGTGGTGATGTCCTCCTCCGTTTCCGTCCCTCGGCTGGTCATCGCCGCGCCCTCGTCGGGCAGCGGGAAGACCACCGTCGCCACGGGGTTGATGGCCGCGTTCGCCGCGCGGGGGCTTGCCGTGTCTCCGCACAAGGTCGGGCCCGACTACATCGACCCCGGGTATCACTCGCTCGCCACCGGGCGGGTGGGGCGGAACCTCGACGCGTACCTGTGCGGGCCGGAGTTGATCGGGCCGTTGTTCGCGCATGGTTCGCGGGGGTGTGACATCGCGGTCGTCGAGGGCGTGATGGGGATGTTCGACGGGGCCGCGGGGGAAGGTGAACTGGCGTCCACCGCGCATGTCGCGAAGCTGTTGCGGGCGCCGGTGGTCCTTGTTGTCGACGCGTCGTCGCAGTCGCGGTCGGTGGCGGCGCTGGTGCACGGGTTCGCCTCGTGGGATCCGGAGGTGCGGGTCGGGGGCGTGATCCTCAACAAGGTCGCGTCCGACCGGCA
>JABFXD010000623.1 GCA_013361925.1 Streptomyces sp.
TCGTCCTGGTTCATGACGGTCCTGGACGCGGCCCGCCCCGCGGTCCGCGAACTGACCGGCCCCAGCGCCGGCTGGTAGCGAGACCTAAAGCACACGCACCGGAGCGAGCGGCAGGGCGGCCCAGATCACCTTGCCGCCGTTCGCCGTGTGCTCGACGTCGCAGACGCCGCCGGCCTCGCGCGTGACCTCCCGCACCAGCAGCAGTCCGCGGCCACCGGTCTGTCCGTGGTCGGCCTCCAGGGCGGTCGGCCGGTAGGGGTGGTTGTCCTCGACGGACACCCGCACCCACTCGGCGCCGACGGCGACCTCCACGGCGAGCATCGGCGACAGCAGGGCCGCGTGCCGCACCGCGTTGGTGACCAGCTCGGAGACGATCAGCAGGAGCCCCTGCACGAGGTCGTCCGAGACCGGCACCCCCTGCCGCAGCAGCAGGTCCCGTACGGCGTGCCGCGCCTGCGGGACCGAGGCGTCCACGGCGGGGGCGGTGAACCGCCAGACGCCCTCGTAAGGCAGCGGGTCCGCGTCCGCGCCGCCTGGTGGACGTGGGCCTGACCCACGCCCGCGGTTCTCCATCGTCCGGTCGCCACCCTCGCGCTCGATTGTCACCACACGTCGAGTGTTGGTAACGCGTCGCTCCGCTCCCGAGGACTGAACAGAAGTCAGCGCATATCGAGCGTTTGTGATCAGCGATGCCGGACGCGGCCTGGTGCAGGACCGTTTCTGTACGGGTCGTGCCGCGTTCGCGAACTATTCGGGTTGTACGGGTTTGGTGGCGCCCTCGCCCGTTTCGCTCCCTCCGCCGTCCTCGGCGGTGAGCCGGTCGGAGACCATGCCGACGATGCGCCGGCCGCCGTAGCCGGTGGCGATCAGACCGAGGCCGTCGAAGAGCAGCGCGAGCGAGAAGAAGCAGCCGATGACGTACTTGCTGCTGCTCGGCCAGGAGGCCAGCACGAGGATGCCGAGGAGCAGACCGAAGGCGCCCTGCACCAGCGTCCAGCCGAACTGCGGCCCCCGCACCACCAGGCTGCCGGCCAGCCGGAACACCCCACCGGTGAGGAAGAGCAGCGCGGCGAACATGGTCAGCGCCGCGGCCGCGGCCTCGGGTCGGCTGATGACGACCACGCCGGCCGCGATGTTCAGGGCGGCGACGACCACGCCGAGCCAGAAGAAGTTGGTGCCGCGCGCCTGGATCGCGTGCAGCAGGCCCACGACGCCGCCGATGAGCAGCAGCCAGCCGAACAGGATCATCGAGGTGAGCGTGGCCACTCCGGTGTAGATCAGGCCCACGAGTCCCGCGAGGACCAGGATCACGCCGAGTGCGGCCAGCCAGCCGAAGTCCCGGCTCAGTTTCGCGGTCTCGTCCGTGCGTTTGCCGGCCCTGCCCTTGCCGTCCCTGGCCATCGGCGCCTCCTCGCGCGGGAGCCCCTTCCCGATCGTACGGAAGGCGGGTGCGGTTAGCATCCGGCCATGGAGCCCCAGCTGCAGCACGGCGTGACCGACTCGGTCGCCACCGTCGTCATCCGCCACCCGGCCAAGCGCAACGCCATGACGGCCGCGATGTGGCGGTCGCTGCCGCCGCTGCTCGACACGCTGGCCGCCGATCCGGACGTACGGGCGCTGGTGCTGACCGGTGAGGGCGGCACGTTCTGCGCCGGGGCCGACATCTCCACGCTGCGCGGGTCGCCGGAGGAGGCGCAGGGGCTGGCGGTCGCCGCCGAGGAGGCGCTCGCGGCTTTCCCGAAGCCGACGTTGGCCGCGATCCGCGGGCACTGCGTGGGCGGCGGCTCACAGCTCGCGGCGGCCTGCGATCTGCGGTTCGCTCAGGAGGGCTCGCTGTTCGGGGTGACACCGGCCAAGCTGGGGATCGTGTATCCGGCGTCCTCCACGCGGCGGTTGGTCGCGCTGGTGGGGCCGTCCGCCGCCAAGTACCTGCTGTTCTCAGGCGAGTTGATCGACGCGGAGCGGGCCCTGCGCACCGGCCTCGTGGACGAGGTGCTGCCGGAGGGCGAACTGGACAAGCGGGTCGCCGAGTTCACCCGGATCCTGGTGTCCCGCTCGCAGTTGACGCAGGCGGCGGCGAAGGAGTTCGCGGGCGGGCTGACGGACCGGGACGCCCACTGGACCGAGCAGGCGCGCGGCAGCGGCGACACCGCGGAGGGCGTCGCCGCGTTCCTGGAGCGCAGGCAGCCGCGCTTCACGTGGACTACGTCAGGATGAAGCGGCTCTTCGCCCGGAACTCTTCCACGAGGTGCGCGGGGGCCTTCTCCGGTGAGCCGGCGTCGTAGGGCGGCTGCGGGTCGTACTCGGTCAACAGCTGTACGGCCTGGGCGTGTTCGTCGCCGGCGAGCCTGCCGAGCAGGGTGAGCCCCATGTCGATGCCGGAGGAGACGCCGGCCGCGGTGACGTACTTGCCGTCGAAGACGACCCGCTCCCCGGTCGGCTCGGCGCCGAACTGCTTCAGGTAGTCCAGGGCCAGCCAGTGGGAGGTCGCCCGGCGGCCCGCCAGCAGTCCGGCGGCGGCCAGCAGCAGGGAGCCGGTGCACACGGACGTCGTCCAGGTGCTGGTGGCGTCGGCGGTGCGCAGCCAGTCGAGCAGCACCGGGTTCTCCATCTGCGGGGTCTGCCCCGGGCCGCCGGGCACGATCACGATGTCCGGGTTCGGCACCTCGGCGAAGGTCCTGTCGGCGGTGAGGGCGAGGTTCCCGGTGTCGGTGCGGTGCGGTCCGGTGCGCTCGGCGACGAAGACGGTCTCCGAGTCCGGCAGCCGGCCGAGGGTCTCGTAGGGGCCGACGGCGTCGAGGGCGGTGAAGCGGTCGAACAGGACGATGGCGATCTGCACGGTTTCTGCGGTCCCTTCAGTGGGCCGGTACCGGGTGGAACCGGCGGCGGTACTCGGCCGGTGACGCGCCGAGTGTTCTGACGAAGGCGCGGCGCATGGCCTCGGGGGTGCCGTAGCCGCTGGCGCGGGAGATCTCCTCGACGCCGTCGGTGGTGTCCTCCAGCAGGCGCCGGGCGTGTTCGAGACGGACCCGGTCGACGTAGCGGCCGGGGGTCGTGCCGGTCTCGGCCTGGAAGGCGCGGGCGAAGTGGCGCGGGGAGAGCCGGGCGCGGGCGGCGAGGGACTCGACGCTGAGGTCGGCGCCCGGGTGCTCGCTGATCCACCGCTGGACCTCGCGCAGGGGCTCGCGCCGCGCCGTCTGCACGGCCAGCTGGGCGCTGAACTGGGCCTGGTTGCCGGGCCTGCGGAGGAAGACGACCAGATAGCGGGCGATCGTCAGCGCCACGTCCCGGTCCAGGTCCTCCTCGACCAGTGCGAGGGCGAGGTCGATGCCCGAGGTGACGCCGGCGGAGGTGGCGACCCTGCCGTCCCGGATGTAGATCGGGTCGGGTTCGACGTCGACGGCCGGGTGATCGCGGGCGAGCGTGTCGCTGTACGCCCAGTGGGTGGTGACGCGGTGGCCGTCCAGGAGGCCCGCCTCGGCGAGCAGGATCGCCCCCGTGCACACCGAGACCAGCCGCTCGGCACGCGGCCCGTTCGCGCGCAGCCATTCGGTCAGGCGCGGGTCGGGGCGCCGGGTCCCCTGTCCGCCCGGGACGAGGAGGGTGTGCGGGACGGGAGCGTCGGACAGGGCCAGATCCGGTACGACGGTCAGACCGCTGGAGGTGCGCACGGGGGCGCCGTCCAGGGACGCGGTACGGATGCGGTAGGTGCCCGGCGTGTGGTGCTCGGCCCCGGCGAACACCTCCAGGGGGCCGGTGACATCGAGGCTCTGCACCTCGTCGAAGAGGACGACGAGGACGGTTCGCTGCGTCATGTCGTCGATTCTTCGCGGGCCGCGCAGTGGCCGCAACGACGAGTACCCCACCTTTCCTGCCATGGCCCGCCGCACCGACCCCGCCGCCCCATGGGCAACGTACCAAGCGGTTGGTAACCTGCCCGGCATGACTTCTGCCGCCCTTGAGCCGCGGTCCGGCCGCCGCTGTCACAACGTGCTCAACTCCCTGCACGCCACCTCCTACTTCGCCCCCGAGCTGGGCACCGAACTGGCGGGGATCGGGATCACACACCCGAGGGCCGTCAACTTCGCTGTGCGGGCCGCCGCGATGGGGCGGGTGGGCGCCGGAACGGTCACGGCGGCCTTCTACAACTACAGGCACGAGCTGGTGGCCCGGCATGTCCCCGCGGTGTGGGAGACCGCCTCGCCGGAGGCCGTCCTCGCGGCACGCGCGCGTGCCGTGGACGCGTCCCTGAGGCGGCTGCTGGGCGAGGACGCGGTCACCTCCCCGGAGATCGCGGAGGCCGCGGAGCTCGCGCTGCGGGCCGCCGAGGCCTGTTCGCGCAGCGCCCGTCCGCTGTACGCGGCGCACGCGGACCTGCCGGTGCCCGAGGAGCCGCACCTGGCGTACTTCCACGCCACGACCCTGCTGCGTGAGCACCGGGGCGACGGGCATCTCGCCGCGCTGCTGGCCGCGGGCCTCGACGGCCTGGAAGCCCTGGTGACACACACCGCGACCGGGCGGGGCATGACCCCGAAGTGGATCTTCACCACCCGCGGCTGGACCCAGGACGACTGGGACGCGGCGACCCGCCGTCTCCGGGACCGCGAGCTGCTGGACCAGAGCGGCGAGCTCACCGAACGGGGTGCGGCGCTGCGCGCGGAGATCGAGGACATGACGGACCGCCTGGACCGGGCGCCGTACGAACACCTGGGCGCGCGGGGCGTGGCCCGGCTGACGGAACTCGGCACAGGGTTCGCGCGGGCGGCCATGGCGGCGGGAGCGTATCCGGCGGACCTGATCGGGAAGGGCTGAGGCCGGACACGGACGGTGGGGTGCATGGCGTGGCACAGGTGAGGTACTCGAGGCCCGTCCGGTCGTCGTGGCCGGACGAGGAAAGGAGATGCTCGTGTTCCGTGCCATCGCTGATGTCCTGCGCCAGATCGGCGGCGCCATCGCCACCGTCGTGACGCTGCCCTTCCGGGCCCTGGCCCGGCTCTTCGGCGGAGCCTCGGGTTCCACCCGGAGCCGCCGCGCCTGATGGCCGCGCCCTGATCCCCCGATGTCCGTGCCACCTGCCACAATTGCCGCGCAACCTCTGTGAGAAGGCGGTACGGGATCGTGACGACACGCACCCCCATCGGCGTTGGGTCCATCGAAGGAAGGATCGCCGAGGAGCTCGGCGTAAGGGAGCGGCAGGTCAAGGCCGCCGTGGAGCTGCTCGACGGCGGTTCGACGGTGCCCTTCATCGCCCGCTACCGCAAGGAAGCGACCGAGATGCTCGACGACGCGCAGCTGCGCACGCTCGAGGAGCGGCTGCGCTATCTGCGGGAGCTGGAGGAGCGGCGGACCGCGATCCTCGAGTCGGTGCGCGAGCAGGGCAAGCTCACCGAGGAGTTGGAGGCGCAGATCCGCGGCGCCGAGACCAAGGCGCGCCTTGAGGACATCTACCTGCCGTTCAAGCCCAAGCGGCGCACCAAGGCGCAGATCGCGCGCGAGGCCGGGCTCGAACCCCTCGCGGAGGGGCTGCTCGGCGACCCGACGGTGGACCCGCTCGCCGCTGCCGCCGCGTTCGTCGACGCCGACAAGGGCGTCGCCGATCCGCAGGCCGCGCTGGACGGCGCCCGGGCGATCCTCACGGAGCGGTTCTCCGAGGACGCCGACCTGATCGGCGAACTGCGCGAGCGCATGTGGGTGCGCGGGCGGCTGGCCGCGAAGGTGAAGGACGGCAAGGAGGAGGCGGGCGCCAAGTTCGCCGACTACTTCGACTTCTCCGAGCCGTTCAAGGACCTCCCCTCGCACCGCATCCTGGCGATGCTGCGCGGCGAGAAGGAGGACGTCCTCGACCTCGTCCTGGAGCCCGAGGAGGCGACGGAGGGCCCTTCGTCGTACGAGGGGATCGTCGCCCACAGGTTCGGCATCACCGACCGTGGCCGCCCCGGCGACAAGTGGCTCAAGGACACCGTCCGTTGGGCCTGGCGCACCCGCATCCTCGTGCACCTCGGCATCGACCTGCGGCTGCGGCTGCGCACGGCCGCCGAGGACGAGGCGGTCGACGTGTTCGCCAAGAACCTCCGCGACCTGCTGCTCGCCGCCCCGGCCGGCACGCGTTCGACGCTGGGCCTCGACCCCGGCTTCCGTACGGGTGTGAAGGTCGCCGTCGTCGACGCCACCGGCAAGGTCGTCGCCACGGACGTCATCTACCCGCACGTCCCGGCCAACAAGTGGGACGAGGCGCTCGCCAAGCTGGCCGTGCTCGCCGCCCGGCACTCGGTCGAGCTGATCGCGATCGGCAACGGCACGGCGTCCCGCGAGACCGACAAGCTCGCCGGTGAACTCATCACCAAGCACCCGGAGTTGAAGCTCACCAAGGTGATGGTGTCCGAGGCGGGCGCGTCCGTGTACTCGGCCTCCGCGTTCGCCTCGCAGGAACTGCCCGACATGGACGTGTCGCTGCGCGGCGCGGTCTCCATCGCGCGCCGCCTCCAGGACCCGCTCGCCGAGCTGGTGAAGATCGACCCGAAGTCGATCGGTGTCGGCCAGTACCAGCACGACCTGTCCGAGGTGAAGCTGTCGCGTTCGCTGGACGCGGTGGTCGAGGACTGTGTGAACGGCGTCGGCGTGGACGTGAACACCGCGTCCGCCCCGCTCCTCGCGCGTGTCTCCGGCATCACCTCCGGGCTCGCCGAGAACATCGTGTCGCACCGCGACTCCAACGGGCCGTTCACCTCCCGTACGGAGCTGAAGAAGGTGGCCCGGCTCGGCCCGAAGGCCTACGAGCAGTGCGCGGGCTTCCTCCGCATCCGCGACGGTGTCGACCCGCTCGACGCGTCCAGCGTGCACCCGGAGGCATACCCGGTCGTCCGGCGCATGGTGAAGACCTCCGGGCAGGAGGTCGCCTCCCTCATCGGCAACACGGGCGTGCTGCGCTCGCTGCGGCCGCAGGAGTTCGTGGACGAGACGTTCGGTCTGCCCACGGTCACGGACATCCTCAAGGAGCTGGAGAAGCCCGGGCGCGACCCGCGGCCCGCGTTCAAGACGGCCACCTTCAAGGAGGGCGTCGAGAAGATCTCCGACCTCGCTCCCGGGATGGTGCTGGAGGGCGTGGTGACGAACGTGGCGGCCTTCGGGGCGTTCATCGACGTCGGTGTCCACCAGGACGGGCTGGCGCATGTGTCCGCGCTGTCGAAGACGTTCGTGAAGGACCCGCGCGATGTGGTCAAGCCCGGTGACATCGTCAAGGTGAAGGTGCTGGACGTCGACATTCCGCGGAAGCGGATCTCGTTGACGCTGCGGCTCGATGACGAGAAGGCTCCGCAGGGTCAGCAGGGTGGCGGGGGTGAGCGTCGGCAGCGTGGTGGGCGGCCGCCTCAGCAGCGGCAGCAACAGCGGCAGGCTCCGCCTCCGGCCAACAGTGCGATGGCCGATGCTCTGCGCAAGGCTGGTTTGCTGGATTCGAAGAAAAAGGGGCGGTAGCTGTTTGTGGGGAACTGCGGCTCCGTTGTGGCTGGGCGCGCCCACGCGGCGGAGCCGCAGATCGATACAGCCCCGCGCCCCTTACGGCGTTTCGGTCACCTTGCCTGCGCTGACCTCCAAGCGGCGTGTCACCCTCACCGCGTCCAGCATGCGGCGGTCGTGCGTGACTAGGAGCAGCGTGCCCTCGTAAGCGTCCAGGGCCTGTTCCAGTTGTTCGATCGCCGGTAGGTCCAGGTGGTTCGTCGGCTCGTCCAGGACCAGGAGGTTGACGCCCTTGCCCTGGAGCAGGGCCAGCGCCGCGCGGGTGCGCTCGCCCGGGGACAGGGTCGCCGCCGAGCGCAGTACGTGGTCCGCCTTCAGGCCGAACTTGGCCAGCAGGGTGCGGACCTCGGCCGGCTCG
>JABFXD010001031.1 GCA_013361925.1 Streptomyces sp.
CGCCTCCTCCGCGCCCTCCGCCGTGGGAGCGGCGTCGCCGTCCTGGGCGTGCTCGGCGGGCGGCTCGGAGGCCTCCTCGGCGGCTTCTACGGCCCCTTGGGCGCCCTCGGGGGCGTCGTGCGCGCCGGGATCCTCACCGTCGCCCGGAGCGGGCTGTGAGGCGGCCGTGGCGGGGGCGCCGTCGGGGGTGTGAGCCCGCGGCGCGTCGGGGTCCGGTGCGGCGGGCTGATCGGAACCGGGCGGCTGCTCCGGGGCGTGCGCGTCCGGACGCGGCTCCACGCGTGCGTGGAGGTCCACGGCACCCGCGTCGGCGCCCGGCGGCACGGGCAGGTGTCCGTCGCCGCCCGGCTCGCCGTGCTCGCGCAACTGACCGTGCTCGGCTCCGGGGCCCGTCGGCTGTCCGGTCTCCGGGGCGCCGGTGTCCCACGGGTGTCCCGTCTGCGTCGCCCAGGGTGCGGACGCACCGCCGGGCAGGGTGGCCGGCGGGGTGCCGCCCCACTGCTCGACGAGGGACGACGTGGTGAACTCGCCCGATTCATCCGGAAGATCACCGCCGGCGACGGGGATGGACCACTGTCCGGTCACGTCGTGGCCGGGCGCCGGAGCGGATTCCGAGGCGTCCTGGAAGGTCCACTGCCCGGTCGCCCCCGGGTTGTACCTGAACTGGTCGTTCCCGGCGGTGTGCCCGTCCTGCGGCACCGCGTTCGGGTCGGGCCACTGGGTGCCGCCGGCGGGGGCCGCCCACGGGCCGGCGGCGGGGTCGGCTCCCGTGCCCGGCGCCGCCGTTATCTGCGGCGGCACATAGCCGTGGCCGGGCGCCGCGAGCGGGCTGTCGGAGGCCAGCAGGGCGTCGATGCCGCCCTCGGGGAGCTTCACGAAGGCGGTGGCGCCGTCGTCGTAGTCACCCTGGGGCAGCGGGTCCCAGCGGCCGCCGCTGTGGGGCGCGCCGCCCTCCGCGTGCTGGTCGTCGGTCACGACAGTGCCCTCCCCAGTGCTCGTCGGGCCAGCGCGGCGACGGTGCGCCGCAGGTGCAGTACGGCGGGCGGAAGCGGCTGCACGGAGCCGTCGGGCTCCGGGACCGGGTCGGGGATGCAGGCCGCGGCCACGTACTCGCCGAAGGCGTGCAGCGCCTCCGGGACGAGCGCGCGGCTGTTGTCCCAGTCGATCAGCCGGCTGACCCACTGCTCGGCGTCCAGGGGCCGCAGCGGCATCGGCGCTATGGCTCCGACGGCGCACCTGACGCCGCGCCGGGCGGGGTCGAGGACGAGCGCGACGGAGGCGATGGCCCGCCCGGGGCCGGTGCGGCCGGTGGCCTTGAGGAAGACCTGCGGGGCGTGCAGCAGCGGCACGCGCACGAAGCCGATGAGTTCACCGCCGCGCAGCAGGTCCATCCCGGCCAGCAGATGCGACACCGGCAGTTCCCGACGGGCGCCGTCAGGGCCCGCGATGATCAGCGTCGCCTCCAGGGCGGCCAGCACCGGGAGCGCGTCGCCGGTGGGGGACGCCGAGGCGATGTTGCCGCCCAGAGTGCCCGCGTTGCGGATCTGCGGCGGGCCCGCGGCGCGCGCGGAGGCGGCGAGCGCGGGGATGAGGGCGGCGAAGTCGGGGCGGCCCATGCGCGCGTGCGTGAGCCCGGCGCCGAGCAGCGCGTGCCCGTCCTGGTACTGCCAGCCGCGGATCTCGCTGATCCGGCCGAGGCCCACCAGAGCGGCGGGCCTGAGCTGGCCGGAGTTCACCGCGGCCATGAGATCGGTGCCGCCCGCGACGGGCACGGCGGCGGGCGTGGCGGCCAGCGCCGCCACGGCCTCGTCGAGCGTCGTGGGCAGCGTGACGGCCTGCGCCGCCTGCGGTGCGTGCGTGGTCAAACCGGCTGCCCCTTCCCGCTGCCCCACCTGGTCCCACCTGTTGCTGCCGTACGGTACGTGCTGACAGGGCGGACGTGGCAACTCTGGCACATCTTCGCGGGGCCCGAAGAACGGGGTCCGGTAGACGGCATTCGCCCACCTCATCAGGGAGATGGTCCGTTTTCGTACGGCATCACCGGTGTGAGCGAATTGCCTCTCTTCAGTGATCCTGCCGGGGTTTCTGCACTACTTGTTCGGTGGGGGCCCCTCGATCGGGCGACCGGGCACTGCGGGGCGCCGCTGCCACGGCAGCGGACCGGCGGGCGGCCGGTAGCCGACGCCGAGCGCGTCGAGTCGCCGGTAGTGGGTGGCCATCCGCCGCTCGAAACCGGCGAAGTCCCGCTGTCCGGGGGCCGGCAGGGCGCTCCAGGCGACCTCGGCGAAGGCCGCGAGCCGGGGGAACGCCTGGTAGTCCACGCGCGCGTGGTCCTCCATCACCTCGGTCCACAGGTTGGCCTGCGTGCCGAGCACGTGCGCCGCCTCGTCCGCGGTCAACTCCGTGGGAACGGGCTCGAAGCGGTACACGTCCTCCAGGGTGCGCACATAGGCGATGGGCACCGGCTCGTCGGGGCCGTCGGCCTGCCGGTAGTCCAAGTAGACGTGCTGCTCGGGGCACATGACGACGTCGTGGCCCGCGCGTGCGGCCGTCACCCCGGCCCCGTACCCGCGCCACGAGGAGACCGCCGCCCCGTCGGCGAGGCCGCCCTCGAGAATCTCGTCCCAGCCGATGAGCCTGCGCCCGCGCGCGGAGAGCCAGGTGTCGAAGTGCCGCACGAACCACGCCTGAAGTCCGTCCTCGTCACCGACCCCGAGTTCCTTGATACGGGCCTGTGCCGTGGCCGACTGCCGCCACTGGTCCTTGAGGCATTCGTCACCGCCGATGTGGACGAACTCCCCGGGGAACAGTTCCAGGAGTTCCTCGAAGACCCCTTCGTAGAAGCGCAGGGTGTTGTCAGTGGGGGCGAGTACGTTCGGAGAGATCCCCCAGTTGTCCCAGACGGAGAGGGAAGTCGTGTCGATCACATCGGTGTTGCCGAGTTCCGGGTACGCGGCGATGGCGGCCTGCGAGTGTCCGGGTACGTCGATTTCGGGGACGACGGTGATATGCCGCTCGGCGGCGTAGGCGACGATCTCCCGGATGTCGTCCTGGGTGTAGTAGCCACCGTGCGGCTTCTCCTCCCACAGCGGCGAGGCCCGGTGGCCGAATTTCGTCCGCGCCCGCCATGAGCCGACCTCGGTGAGCCGGGGGTGCCGCTTGATCTCGACGCGCCAGCCCTGGTCGTCCGTCAAGTGGAAGTGGAAGACGTTGAGTTTGTGCGCGGCCATCAGGTCGAGGTAGCGCAGGACTCCGTCCTTGGGCATGAAGTGCCGGGCGACGTCGAGCATGAGGCCGCGCCAGCGGAATCGGGGGGAGTCCTGGATCTCCGTCAGGGGCAGCCGCCAGGTACGGCCGGGAAGGGGCGCGCGCCGGAAGGCGTCGGGGCCGAGGAGCTGACGCAGCGTCTGGGCGCCCCAGAAGACACCGGCGGGCGAGCCGCCCTGGAGGTGGATGCCGTGGGGGGCGATGACCAGGCGGTAGGCCTCGTCGGCCAGTCCGGGCCGGACGGAGAGATGCAGGACGTCGTGCTCGTCCCCCTTCCTGGGCGGCAGCGTGAACCCGGTGGCCGCGCCGAGCGTCGCGCGCAGCCAGCGCGCGGTGTCCTCGGTGCCCGGCCCGGCCTCGATCCCGAAGCCGTCGCCGAGTTCCAGGAAGCCCTCGGCCCGCTCGGTCCGGTCAGGTGCCGGAATGAGATCCATGAATGATCAGGCCTTTCAGTCCTTGACCGCTCCGCCCAGCCCGGAGACCAGACGTCGCTGTACGAGTACGAAGAACACCAGCACCGGAATCGTCATCACCGTGGACGCCGCCATGACCCCGCCCCAGTCCGGCTCGTCCGGCTTGTAGAAGACCAGCAGGGCCATCGGCAGGGTCGACTGGGAAGTGTCGCTGATGAGGAACGACTTGGCGAAGAGGAAGTCGTTCCAGGCCGAGATGAAGGAGAACACGCTCGTCGCCACCAGCCCCGGGAGGACGAGCGGGAAAAGGATCTGCCACAGGAATCGCGCCCGGCCCGCCCCGTCGATGTACGCGGCTTCCTCCAGGGCCTCCGGCACCGCTTTCACGAACCCCCGCAGCATCCAGATCGCGAAGGGCAGCGAGAAGGCGATGTGGGGCAGGATCAGCGACCCCAGCGAGTTCAGCAGACCGACGTCCCGCATCTGGAAGAACAAGGGGATCGTCAGCGCCTCCACCGGCACCATCTGGGCCACCAGAAACATGATCAGCAGGGTGGTCCGGAAGCGGAACCGGAATCGGGTCACGGCGGTCGCAGCGAGAAACGCGATGAACGCGGAGGCGATCACCACACTGCCCGCCACGACAAGGCTGTTGACGAAATACCGACCAAAATCCTGCTGCCCGAACACGCGCCGGAAGGAATCCAGAGAAGGCGAAAGCGTCCACGGCCGCGGCTCGCTCGACTCGATCTCCCCGGCCGGTCTGAAGGCGCTCAGCACCATCCAGTAGAGGGGGAAGGCGACGACGGCCGCGATCAGCAGTGCGGACACTTCTGCCGCGAACCGCCACGGGCGGGCCACAAGGCCCCGAAGAAGATTCACAGCTCCTCCCCTCACAGCTCCTCCCCCTGTCGGCGCAGCAGCCGCAGATAGCCGAGGGTCACGGCGAGCAGGATCAGCAGCATCACGACCCCGATCGCCGAGCCGAGGCCGTACTGCGAGGAGGCGAACGCCTGCTGGTAGGCGTAGACGTTCAGGACGAGGTTCTGGCCCGCGATGCCGCCGCCGTTCGTCATGACGTAGATCTGCGTGAAGACCTTGAAGTCCCAGATGACCGACTGGATGGTGACGACCACCAGGATCGGCCGCAGCATCGGCGCCAGCACCGAGCGCCAGGTCCGCCACTGCGAGGCGCCGTCGAGGGAGGCCGCCTCCAGCACCTCGGCGGGGACGGCGCGGATACCGGCGTAGACGGTGACCATCACGAACGGGAAGGAGCACCACACCACTTCGAGCAGGACGAGCAGGAAGGCGGAGTAACGCCCGTACGTCCAGGAGTGGTCGCCGAGGCCGAGGACCCGGTTGACCGGCCCGAAGTCGGGGTCGAACAGGAGCAGCCAGACCGTCGACCCGGTCACCGCCGGTGTCGCCCACGCCCCCAGCGCGGCCAGCATCAGCGCCAGCCGCGGCACGGCACGCACCCGGGTGAGCAGTACGGCGAGCGCGCAGCCGACGGCGAGGGTGGAGACGACGCAGGCGGCCGCGAAGACCACGGTGGCCAGCAGCACCTGCCAGAACTGCGGGTCGGCGAAGAGCGCCGAGTAGTTCCCGAACCCCTCAAAGGTGGTCGGCTCACCGCCGCTGACCTGCGCCTGGGTGTACCGGAAGAAGGAGATGAGCCCGAGCTGATAGATGGGATAGACGAGCAGCCCACCGAGGACGACGAGAGCGGGGGCCAGATAGAGCCACGGCGTCCAGGTGGTGCGGTGGGTCACCGGGGTCATCCGGCGGCGCCGAACGCGTCGTCCATCTTCTTCGCCGCGTCCGCCGAAGCCGCCGCCACGTCCTTCCTGCCGCTGATGACCTCCTGGAACATCGTCGGCAGGACGAGGGAGGAGTCGATCTGCGACCAGGCGGGAGACGCGGGCACGAACTTCGTCCCGGCGCCCAGCGTCTCCACGAACGGCTTCACGAACGGCTCCTTCTGCGCCGCCTGTTGCCGTACGTCCCCGTAGGTCGGCAGGAAGCCCATCGCGTCGAAGAGCGCGGCCTGGGTCTTCTTCGACGCCAGCTGCTCCATCAGCTGCACCGCCAGCGTGCGGTGCGAGGTGCTCTTCAGTACGCCGATGTTGTTGCCGCCCGCGAAGGCGGGAGCGATGGAGCCGGCCGCGACGCCGGGCAGCGGTACGACCGCGTACCTGCCCTTCACCTTGCCCGCCTCGACCGCCGCGTGGCTGAAGTCACCGCCGATCGCCATGCCCGCCTTGCCCGCGGCGAACGCGGTGACCGTGTCGTTGCCGCCGAAGCCGGCGCACTTGGCGGCGGGGCAGTTGTCGTCGGAGAACAGGGAGGTGTACGCCTTGATGCCCTTGCGGGCGGCGGCGCTGTCGATCGCCGAGGTGTACGAGCCGTCCTGGGCGGTGGCGATCTCACCGCCGTGGGCCCAGACGAACGGCATCGCGCCGTACGTGTAGGCGCCACCGACGACCAGGCCGTACAACTCGGGCTTGGCCGCGCGGATCTTGCGGGCCGTGGCCGCCAACTCGGTCATCGACCGGGGCACTTCGAGACCGAGTTCCTTGAAGACGTCGGTGCGGTAGTACAGGGCGCGGACGCCGACGTAGAAGGGCGCGCCGTAGACCGTGCCGGCCACGGTGACGGACGTCTTCGCGGTGGGGTCGGTGTCCTTGGCCTCGGGCCAGGCGCCGAACTCCTCGGTGATGTCGAGGAGTCCGCCGTCCCGCACATAGCCGGCGGTGTCGGTGTTGCCGTACTCCATGACGTCGGGAGCGGACGCCGGGTCGTTGAAGGCGGCCTTGACGCGCTGGGCGCGGGTGTCGACCGGGATGTACTCCACGTCGACCTTCGTGCCGTCATGGGCCTTCTCGAAGGCGGCGACCACGGAGTCGACGACCTTCTCCTTGGGCTTGTTGCCGACCTCCTGGAAGAGCCAGACGCGCAGGGTGCCGGTCTTGTCGTCCTTGTCGGAGGACGAGTTGGAGGAGGTCTGGGGAGCGCAGGCGGTGAGGGCGAGGGCGGTCAGGAGCACGGTCAGCCGGGGGGAGAGCTTCATGGAGTGGGGCCTCCGAGCAAGAGTGCGTTGCGTTGCAACATATGCAATGGCGGTTTCGCTCTGCACAACGGAGGCTAGGGACTACATGAACATGCCCACAAGAGGTCTCCACCACTTCGTGACATGCGAAGGACTGCGAAAAGGCATGCGAAAGGCCCTCGGGGCGCGCCTGAACGCGCCCCGAGGGCCTCACAAAGCTCGGCTCAGCCGGACAGGCGGGACCTACTTGTCGCCGCCGCCCTTGCCGTCGCCGTCCCCGCCGGCGCCCATGGACTCGTAGATCTCCTTGCACATGGGGCACACGGGGTACTTCTTCGGGTCGCGGCCCGGCACCCACACCTTGCCGCACAGCGCCACGACGGGGGTCCCGTCGAGGGCGCTCGCCATGATCTTGTCCTTCTGGACGTAGTGGGCGAAGCGCTCGTGGTCGCCGTCGCCGTGGGACACCTGTGGCGTCGGCTCTACGAGGGTCCCCGTACCAGTCCCGCGCTCGGGCTCAAGAGTGCTCATGAAAGCCAGGGTACTGAAGGTCACACGCTTCAGTTGAGCGAAGGGTCGTCCGGATACGTGGCCACCATCGCCAGCTCGTTGCGCTGACGGCGCAGGACCTCGCGCCAGAGGGTTTCCGGGGACGGGGAGGAGACATCGCCGGGTTCCGACTCGACGACGTACCAGGCGCCCTCCACCAGCTCGTCCTCCAGCTGGCCAGGCCCCCAGCCGGCGTACCCGGCGAAGATCCGCAGGGAACCGAGGGCCGAGGCGAGGAGTTCCGGCGGGGCCTCCAGGTCGACCAGACCGATCGCGCCGTGCACCCGGCGCCAGCCCAGCGGGGCCCGCTCACCGGACGCGCCGCCCGGGATGACGGCGACGCCGAGCGCCGAGTCGAGGGAGACCGGGCCGCCCTGGAAGACGACCCCGGGCTCACCGGCGAGGTCGGCCCAGCCCTCCAGGATGTCGCCGACGTCCACCGGCGTCGGCCGGTTGAGGACGACACCGAGGGAGCCCTCCTCGTCGTGGTCGAGAAGGAGCACCACCGCACGGTCGAAGTTCGGGTCCGCCAGGGCGGGCGTTGCCACGAGCAACCGCCCTGTGAGCGAGGACACCTCGGTCATG
>JABFXD010000708.1 GCA_013361925.1 Streptomyces sp.
AGGAAACAGCCCGCTGTGGGCCGCCGACAAACGATCACGTATCTCGGCGACGTGCTGGTCCACGGCGGCCGTGAAAGCAGGTTCGAAGGCGAACTCCGCGAATCGCGGCTCGAACGCGCTGCTGATCCTGGCCAGGGGGGACATGAGAGCAACCGTAAGTGTGGCTCCTGGGAATCGAGCGTCCCGGGCCCCGAGATCTGCGTCACGACCGAGCCCTTGCTCATGCCTCAAGGGTCGGCTCATGATCACCGAGTTCGCCGGTTCCTCGGCGCCCAACGAAGCCATGAAGCTGTCGGCGGTCACTCCATCGACGCCAGAATGCGGTCGAGCGTCCGGTGTCCCATTCTGCTCATGGTCGGATTGCTGTCGGCGTAGTACCAGACCACGCCCATCGCCTGTTCGAACGCCCAGGCCCTGCCGCGTTCCCACTCCAGGTCGTCGCAGGCCAGCGCACGCCGGAGCACGTGCCGCGGGCCCGGCTGCAGCAGGTGCCAGGCGCTGACCAGGTCCAGCGCGGGGTCGGCCGGGCCGAAGCCGCCGGTGTCGAGTACGCCGATGAGTCGGTCTCCCGCGACCAGTACGTTGCCGGGGATCAGGTCACCGTGGCTCATCACGTCGGTGTCCGTGCGCGGCAGCTCTCGGAAGTGGCTCCAGGCTTGACGCAGTCGGGGGACGTCGAGGAGCCCCTCGCTCTCCTCGAAGCACCGCGCCATCCAGTCGTCGTGGTGAGTGAGATCGCCGCCACGACCTCCGCCGCTGAAACGTCTTCCCCGCGTCTCGGCGGAGCGCAGGGCCGCGATGAAGGCCGCGAGGTCCTCGGCGAAGGCGTCGGACCCGCTCGGGTCGGCGTCGGAGGCGACCGTTCCCGGCAGCCATGTCTGGACCGACCACGGCATGGGGTAACCCGCTCCGGGCTTTCCCAAGGCGACGGGCTCGGGGACGGGGAACCGGGACACCTGCGCCAACTCCGCGCTCGCCTGGGCCTCTTGTTCCAGCACCCACAGCGCGTCCGCGGCATCGGCGGGACGCAGGGGGAAACGCGCCGAGAGGTCGTTCCCGATGCGGAAGATGGCGTTGACCGTCCCGGTTGACGGGAGCGGTCGGATCGGCTCGCCGCTCCACTGGGGGAACTGCTCGTCGATCAAGGCCGCAACGGTCGCGGTGGTCACGTCCAGTTGGTCGTCGTGCATGGTCATGCCCGCGGGCCCCTCCACTTCACCGGTGCAGTTCGAGACGCCGGAAGCAGACCAGATCAGTGGAGGTGACGGCCAGTGGTTATACGTCAGGGCCCGGGTCGTCCGTCGGTCTCGGCCGGCCAGCAGTCCCCCCGGCCCCGATCCCCCCCCGCGCTCAGCGTCCCGGGGCGGTGAGCGCGCGGGCGAAGTCCAGCGAGGCGGTGAAGCAGCGTTCGACGTCTTCGTCGGGCAGGCGGGCCCAGGCATGGTCGGCGCCGGGGACGGGGCGGAAGTCGACGTGCGCGCCTGCCTCACGCAGGGCGGCGGTGAGTTGCTCGCCCTGGGCGAGCGGGATGAGGCTGTCGTCGGTGCCGTGGAGGATGAGGAAGGGCGGGGCGTCGGCGGTGACATGGGTGACCGGGCTGGCCGCACGGGCGAGGTCGGGGGCCGTGGCCACGGGTGCTCCGATCAGCAGTGCCTCGCGCGTCGTGGGGCTGCCGGCGTCGTAGGCGCCGGGCCGGGACTGGGTGGGCAGGGTCGTCAGGTCGGTCGGGCCGTACCAGGCGACGCAGCCGAGCACCGGCGTGGTGAGGGCCAGCAGGGCGGCCAGATGGGCCCCGGCGGATTCGCCCCAGGTGACGGTCCGGCCGGTGTCCAGGCCGAGTTCGTCGGCGCGGGCGTCGAGCCAGCCCAGGGCCGCGGTGACGTCCTCCAGCTGGGCGGGATGGATGGCCTCGCCGGTGAGCCGGTAGTCGAGGCTGGCGACGGCGAATCCGGCCTGGGCGAGACGGGCGAAGGGACTGAGGTGCCAGGAGCGGAAGCGGGGTCCCATGTCCGTGCGGGTGCCCGTGCGCCAGCCACCGCCGTGGATGTAGACGATGACCGGAAGCGGATCGTGCGGGTACTCGGGCAGCCACAGGTCCAGTTCGAGTGGACGGATGCCGTCGGGGGCGGCGTAGACGGCGCCGCGCAACAGCCGTGTGCCCGGGGCGGGATGCGCCGAGGGGGGCAGCGGCAGTTCGGCGGGGGCGAGCGGGGCGAGCAGGGCGGCGAGCTCGGGCGGCAGCGGCATGAGGGTTCTTTCCGAACGAGACGGCGGGAGCGTCGTGCGGGTCAGTGAGGGCTGGATGACGGCAGACAGGTACAGCCGGAAGCCGTCCCCGGAGCGTCGGTCGTATGTGGGGCTCGGGACGGTCGCGGACCGGCTCTGCGCGAGGCGATCCGTGCGCCGAGCGCCGTGGCCGCCCGCTCGCCGAGGCCGATGCCCAGCAGACCGGTGAGCCCCAGCAGGGCCGGGGCCGGTGCCCTCAGGTCCCAGGTCCAGTAGAGGGCGCCCATGGCGAGCCCCGCGCCGAAGGAGATCAGCACGCGTCGGCCGGACGCGGCCACGCGAGCGCGGGCCGCGCCGCTCACAGCTTCCCCAGGACGGTCTGGCCGACCAGGATGCCGAGCAGACCGGCCAGGGCGACGGGTGGGGGAGCGGGAGCTTTGACGCGCAGTGCCGCGTACAGGGCGCCGACCAGGGTCCCGGCCAGCAGCGCTTGGACGTACGGCATCCCGGTCAGTTCCCGGTGCGCCACTGGTGGTCGGGCAGGAACCGTACGTCGTGCTGGAGCGGGACGGTGCCGAACTTGTGTGGTTCGGGTATGTACGGCTGCGCCGGCAGGCCCAGTTCCTCGGTGGGTGTGCCGAGGCTCTCGAAGAACCGCTCGAAGGTTTTCCCCGGACCGGCCGCGACACCGACGATCCGGCTGTGGTGCCGCTCGATGCGGTAGGCGTGCGGGCAGTTCTTGGGCACGAACCCGAAGTCGCCCGCGCTGAGGAGCCTTTCCTGCTGCTCGCCCTGGAGGTCCTCGATGAAGACCCGGACGGCGCCGTCGGTGACGTAGAAGACCTCGTGGGTGTCGGCGTGGGAGTGGGCGGGGATGAGGTCGCCCCGGGGGCCCTCGACGGTGAAGAAGTTGAAGGTGTTCTCGGTCTGCTCGCCGCCGGCGTAGACGGTGACCAGGTCGGTGAAGAGGTGGGCGCGGTCGCCCATGCCCTTCTCGATGAAGTAGGGCCGGCCCGGCTCGGCGGGAATGCGCGAGCGGGACCGGTAGCGGGTGGCGAACTCCATGGTCATGGAAACCTCCGGTGCGACGGGGCGAACGAGGCGGGAATGAATGTCAGGCTACCTGACATTCGAGAATAGGGAACCCCCTCTGGGATCCCTCCGGAACCCCTCCGGAACCCCTCTGTGACGCAGCGGGTTCTGCCGGGCCGGGGCCGCGGGCGGAGGGTCGCTATGCTCGACACCCCGTCCCGCCCGAGGAGCCATGACCACGCCCGCGCCGAACCTGCCCCAGCTGTTCACCGAGGCCAAGCGGTGGTTCGACGACGCGTTGCTGGCCAGCATGGAGGCCGCGGGCGAGCAGGCGGTGACCGTCGCTCAGGCGGCCGTCTTCGCCGCCCTGGACGAGCAGGGCACCACCATTTCCGAGCTCGCCCGCCGGATGGGCGTCACCCGGCAGACCGTCCATCAGGCCGTGCACGGACTGATCGGCATGGGGCTGCTGGAGCAGATCCCCGACCCGGCCTCCGCCCGCAGCCGCCTGATCCGCCCGACCGGCGAAGGCATCCGTGTCCATCACCGGGCCCAGGCCGCGCTCGCCGTGATCGAAGGCGTGCTGGCCGAACGCATCGGCACCGACGCGGTCGGCGCACTGCGACAGGCGCTGGCCACCCCGTGGGGCGAACCGCCCCTGGTCGAGGCGCCCTGACCTCCCGACGCCGAGAGGCGCGGGCACACTCCGTTGCGACGCGACCCCGCGTCAGCCGTCCTCGTGGCACCCGTCGATCGTGTAGGTGTGCGTGCCCGGTCCCACGGTCACGGTGTCGGCTCCCGGGAGCCGGATCTCCGCTTCCGTGCCCGGCGGGATCAGGGCGGTGAGGGTGAACTCCCCGTCGTGGAGGTGCCATTCGCTCGCGATGAGCCCGTGCGGCGATTCGTGGCGGGCGGATGCGGAGCTGAGCCCGCCGCCGGGCCGCGGGGCGATGACGAAGCGCCGGTATCCGGCTTCGCCCGCCGTCGGTGCCGTGGGCAGACGGATGCCGGCGACGTACTGGTGCAGGAAGGAGACGACGGCACCCTTGCTGTAGTGGTTGTAGGACATCTTGGGACGCCCCTCGCCGTCGGTTCCTTCCCAGTCCTCCCAGATGGTGGTCGCTCCCTTGTCGATCATGGTCAGCCAGGAGGGCGCGGTGTCCTGGAGCAGCAATTCGTAGGCGAGGCCGAGATGACCTGTCTCGGCGAGGACGGGGAGCAGCAGGCCGGTGCTGAGGAAGCCGGTGGACAGATGGGTGCCGGCGGCGCGGATCAGGGCGGCGAGCCGGTCGGCGGCGCGCGCCCGCAGCGGCGCCGGGACCAGGCCGAAGGCCAGCGCGCGGACCAGGGTGGCCTGGCTGTCGGGGGAGACGGTGCCGTCGTCGGCGAGGTACTCGCGCTGCCATGCGAGCCGGGCGCCCTCGGCGATGCGGCGGTAGCGGGCCTCGTCGGCCGGGTGCCCGAGGAGCGCCGCGGTGCGGGCCAGCAGGTCGGCCGAACGATGCAGATAGGCGGTGGCCACGGCGCCGTGATCGCGTGTGGGATCGAGGTCCGGGGTGACCCCCGGCTCCAGCCACTCACCGAAGTGGAAGCCGGTGTCCCAGAGGTGCTTCTCGTGCGGGGCCGCCTCAGGCCGCGCTGCCACCCGGTCGGGGTGGCGGCGGGTACGGGCCTGGTGCGCGGCGAAGTCGACCCAGGCGCACATCGAGGGGTACTGGACGCGCAGGAGGTCCAGGTCGCCGTAGGCGCGCCACATCTCCCAGGGGACGATGACGGCGGCGTCGCCCCAGCCTGCCGAGCCGTTCATGCCGCCCTCGGCGGAGGCGCGCCGGGTCTGCTCGTCGGCGGGGTCGGGGACGAAGTTGGGGACGGTGCCGTCGGCCCACTGGTCGGCCGCCAGATCGCGCAGCCACTTGGCGGTGAAGCCGGCGACGTCGTAGAGGTAGGCGGCGGTGGGCGCGAAGACCTGCCAGTCGCCGGTCCACGCGGCGCGCTCACGCTGCGGGCAGTCCGTGGGTACGTCGCACATGTTGCCGCGCAGGCTCCACACGGCGGCTTCGTGGAGGCGGTCGACACGTGCGTCGCTGCTGGTGAACCAGCCCGTGCGGGTCAGGTCGGTGTGGACGACGATCCCGCGGAGGTCGTCGGGGGTGAGCCGGCCGGGGTGGCCCTCGACGCGGACGTAGCGGAAGCCGTGGGTGGTGTGGCGCGGTTCGAACACCTCGCCGGGCCGGCCCGCCGAGACGACCGTGTCGATCTGCCCGGCGGGCAGTGGACGGCGGGTCGCCCAGTCGAACGCGCGGATGTTGTCGGTGGTCACGTCGCCCTCGGCGTCGAGGGCTTCGCCGTGTACGAGCGTGAGCTGGGTGCCCGCGGGGCCGAGGTTCGTCAGCCGTACCCAGCCGTTGATGTTCTGTCCCAGGTCCACCACATGGCGGGCGGGCCCCAGTGCGGTCACCGTGACCGGGGTGAGTTCCTCGACCCGGCGGACGGGCGGGGCGAGGGGACCGGTCAGGCGGCTGAAGTCGTCGTAGAGCCCGCCGACGGCGACCTGCGCCTTGTCCCAGTGACGGTCGTCGAAGTCGGCCGTCGACCAGCGCGGTGCGTGGACGCGCAGATCGGTGCGCTGGCCGTCCATGAGGTCGGCCGCGGTGATGGCGCTCGGGGTGCCGCGCCAGGCGGGGCCGGTGCCCAGGACGGTGGTGGTGCCGTCGTGGTGAGTGAGGGTCAGCTGGGTGAGGAGCGCGGTGCGGGAGCCGAAGCCGTCCGCCTCGCGGGCGAAGCCGTGCCGGCCGCGGAACCAGCCGTCGGACAGGATCGCCCCGACGGTGTTGTCACCCTGCACCAGCAGGTCCGTGACGTCGTACGTCTGCACCTGGAGGCGGGAGCGGTAGGCGGTGAAGCCCGGGGTGAGTTCCATGTCCCCGATGCGCCGGCCGTTGAGGAACGCCTCGTAGAGCCCGTGGGCGGTGGCGTACAGCCGCGCCTCGCGGACCGGCTTGGTGAGGCTGAAGGTGTGGCGCAGCAGGTGGGCGGGGCGAGAGCCCGCGGCGGCGGGTTCGGCTTCCGCCGGTTCGATCCACTGGGCCTGCCAGTCCTGGGGTGCGAGGAGGCCGGTCTCCCACCAGGACGGCTGCGACCAGGCGCTTTCGCCGAGGTCGGTCCACACCTTCACCCGCCAGGGAAGCCGGAGCGCCGAGCCGGGCACGGGGCCGCCGTAGGGAATGCCGGTGTTCGCCCGGGAGTCCACCCGGCCCGTGTCCCACTCCCCGGCCTCGATGCGATAGGCGAGCTGTGCGGTGGCGTCCTGCGGAAGTCTCCACGACAGGTGGGGGCGGAGGGTGTGGATGCCCAGGGGCCGGTCGAGGTGTTCTACGCGCAGATGGCTGGGGCGGGTGTGGGGCACGGGTGGTCCTCTCGGGCGGACGGGGGGTGTCAGGCGGAGGCGACGGTTGCGGCCGGGGGTGTCACGCGGACGGGTCGGTCGCGGCCGGGGGTGCACGCGGATGGGTCGTCGCGGCCGGGCGGGGGCAGGCGACGCGGTGGTCGCGGTCCGGGTGTCAGGTGGACGGGGGACGGTTGCGGCCGGGGTGTCAGGTGGACGCGACCGTCGCGGCCGGGGGCTGAAGGTCGTGTGCCGCGCTGTCCGCGGGGCGGGCGAGTCGGGGGATGGCGAGGCTGATCAGCAGTCCGAGGACGACGACGGCGGCCATGGTGAGGTAGGCGTGGGTGAAGGCCGTGTCGTGGTAGAAGGCGGTGCCGTCGAGCACGGTGGAGTCCGCCGCCAGGACGGTGTAGAGGGCCTGGTTGGTGAGTGCCAGGAAGACCTGGGTGAGCAGGGACGACAGGCCGTTGGCGGCGGCCTGCTCCTCCGCCGAGACCACCGACACGATCATGGCCTGCTGGCCGGCCATGAGGATGCCGCCGCCCAGGCCCATGACGAGACCGGTCAGGACGATCTGGGTGGCGTCGTGGTGGTAGAAGGCGGCCAGGGCGAGTCCGGTGGCGAGGATGCCGAGCCCGACGTACCAGACACTGCGCGGGCTGGCCGTCCGCACGGCCCTGCCGACGCCGATGCCGGCCGCGAAGGTGAGGATGCCGGCGGGGATGCCGATCACGGCGGTGTGCGTGGTCGACCAGCCCAGACCGTCGGAGACATGCGGGATCGGCGGAAAGAGCGCCAGGAAGATCAGGATCGCCTGGGAGGCGAAGAAGGCCGCCTGGGGCACGGACGAGCCGAGCAGCACGGTGGCCAGGGACCGCCGCCCCAGCATGCGCAGGTCCAGGATCGGCGCGGCGACCCGCAGCTCCACGGTGACGAAGAAGGCCAGCGCGGTCAGGCCGGCGAGGAGGGAGGTGATGACTCCGCCGGAGGTCCAGCCCCAGTCGCGGCCCTGGCCGACGGCGAAGACCACCAGGGCGAGGCCCCCGCCGAGGAGCAGCGCACCGGCCCGGTCGAGCCGCCCGGCCACGGCACGCCGCGGTGTCTCCGGCACGGCGAGCAGCGCCAGGATCGCCACGACGGTGGAGGCGACCAGGAACCACAGGGCGCCACGCCAGCCGAACGCGTCCAGCAGCCGACCGGACAGCAGCGGGGCGAGCATGCTGAGCACACCGACCGAGCCGGCGACCGTGCCCAGGGCCATGGCGACCTTGCGGGGCGGGAACAGATCGCGGACGGCGGCCAGGACGAGGACCGCGACGGGACCGTAGAGGCCGCCGATCGCGCGGCCGAGGACCATGACCGGATAGGTCGGGGCCAGCACCGTGACGATGTCGCCGACGAGTCCTGCCGTCGCGAGAACGATCATCACCCGGCGCTTGCCGTACATGTCGCCCAGGCGGACCGCGAACGGCGTGGCGACGATCGTGGCCAGGGTGAAGGCCAGGCTGAACCAGGCGATCTGCGTGGTGTGGAAGTGCTGGGCGATCTGCGGCTGGGAGTTCGCGGCGATGATCCCGGCCACCACGAGCAGTTGTCCGGGCCAGATCAGGGCGGTCAGCCGCCGCAGCTCGGCAGCGCTCCAACGCGCGCTCCCGGCGGCGGACCGCGCCGGCTCGGTCGAGTCGGACTCACCAGCGGCGGCGGGCGGGGACGGCGGCGCCGGGTCCGGCGAAAGGCTCATGGAGGCTCCCAGGGAGGTCGGCGCATCGTCACGCCGAGGTTTCGACCGATGATGCGAAGCGAAAACCGAGTACGCTAGGTTTTTGGAGAGTGACTCATGTCACAGCGGCTGTCGCGACGGGCACCACCGGTCCGCCCGGGCAGGGGGATGGCTACGGTGATCCTCATGACCAGCAGCACCCAGGGGCGGCGAGGCAGTTACGCGGTCGGTATCGCCCGACGGCAGAAAATCGTGGAGGCGGCCGCGAAGCGGTTCGCCCGCGAGGGCTACCGGCGCACCGCGCTCACCCGCGTCGCGGAGGACGTCGGCATCACCGAGGGGGGCCTGCTGCACCACTTCCGCAGCAAGAAGCACCTGCTGCTCGCGGTGATGGAGCATCGCTTCACCGCCGAGGCCACCTGGTGGTCCCAGCTTCCCGACGACGCCACCGGGCGCGACATCCTGCGGGCCATGGTGGCGGCCACCGAACGCCACCTGGCGGAGCCCGGCCTCATCGAGCTGTTCGTCCTGACCTCGGCCGAGGCCGCCGATCCCGAGAGCGCGGCGCACACGCTGTTCGCCGAGCGCTACCAGAGCGCCATCGACGAACTCGCCGGGAAACTGGCCGCCGCGAGGGAGCTCGGCACGGTGCGTGAGGGCGCCGACTGCCCGGCGGTGGCGCGCGAGTGCATCGCCGTCAGCGACGGCCTCCAGCTGCAGTGGGTGATCTCCGGCGGCACGCTGGACCTCGCCGACGCCGTCCGCCTGCACGCCGACCGCATCGCGCGCACGATCCTGCCCGACGGCGAGGGGCTCTGACCGGCACGAAGGAATGCCGGTCGGTGGGAGCCGTGGAAGGAACGACGACGGGAGGGGCCCGTCAGTCGAGCTGACGAGCCCCGGTGTGCTGGAGTCCGCGGCGCACGCCCGTACGGCAAGCCGGGCATGCGCGTGTACGGCGCGGTCAGTTGCCTCCGCGCCCGGCGACGGCCCCGCGGTGGCTGCGCACCACGTTCGCGTAGGCCTGTGCGCTCGGCTTCGCCCGGCGTTCGAAGGTGTCGCGGTCGACGGTGTGGAGCCCGAGCTGGGCGCCGTACCCGAAGATCCACTCGAAGTTGTCCAGCAGCGTCCAATGGCAGTAGCCCAGCACGGGCGTGCCCGCGTCGACCTGGGCCGCGAGTTCCTCGACGGCGGCCGGGACGAAGGCGGCCCGCTGGGTGTCGTCGGGGGTCTGGATGCCGTGCTCGGTGACGAGGACGGGCACCTGTGACACCTCGTGGGCGTAGCGCACCGCGCCCGCCAGCGAGCCCGGTGCGATGACGGTGCCCATGCCGTTGCGCTCGCCCTCGACGGCCACCTCGCCGTCGGGACCGTGCACGATCCGCTCGTAGTTCTGTACGCCGATGAAGTCGTCGTCGCGTGCCTCGCGCAGCCAGTGGTCGTACACGGCGGCACGCTTGGCGTCCCGGCGCTCCTCACCGCCGGGGAGGGCGATTTCGTCGGCGATGGCGATCGAGACACCCACGGGGAGGTCCCCGCGGCGGGCCTTGATCGCCTCGCGGGCCGCGCGGTGGGCGTGGGTGAACGCCGCCTGGAACTCGTCCTGCCGGTCGGCCGGGATGACGTTGGCACTGGCGTAGGTGCCGCTGCCGGCGGCGCGTGCGGCGGCTGCCAGCATCTGGAGCTTCACCGCCTCGGCCTCGGGAGGCAGCTTCGCACCGGCCTGGAGGAGCTGTTCGAGGTTGGGCTCGTTGAGGGTGACGGCGTACGCGATACGGTCGCCGAAACGGGCCATGACACGGTCGCACTGTTCGGCGAAGCGGGCCGGCGCGTCGGCCGCGGTCCAGGAGCCGTCGGCGGCGAACCAGTGCGGCGCGGTGAAGTGATTGAACGTCACGAGGGGCGCGAGCCCCCGCTCCAGGCAGCCGTCGACCCTGCGCTCGTAGTGGTCCAGGGCGTCCGGGTCGACGACGCCGCGCTCGGGTTCGACGCGCGCCCACTCGACGGAGAACCGGAAGGCGTTGAGACCGAGCCCGGCGGCCAGGTCGAGGTCCGCCGCCCAGTGCTGGTAGCCGCGGCAGGCCGGTCCGCTCGGCTCACGGAACAGGGAGGGGGTGGTGTGCTCCAGGAACCAGGTGTCGCTGGCGCTGTTGTCGCCCTCGTTCTGGTGTCCCGCGGTGGCGACGCCCCACAGGAAGGTGTCGGGCAGCCTGATGTGTGTCATGTGTGTTCCTCGAACTGAACAGGTGTGGAGGGAAAGGGGTGTTCGGTGCGGCCGGTCGGCCGGCGTCAGCGCGCGGCGGCGGGCAGCGGGGTGAAGAAGGCGTGTCGGCCGGGGCCGACCTCCTTGTGCTCGGCGCCCGGCAGGTCGACCAGCGCGGTGACGTGCGGCGGCACGAGGAGGTCGAGGTGCAGCGACTCCCCTTCGACGCGCCAGGACGTCTCGACCCGGCCGTACGGAGTGTCGTGCTCGGCCCGGGCCCAGGTGATGCCGCCGCCGGGGCGGGGGCGCACGAGGAGCCGCCGGTAGCCGGGCTCGACGGGTGCCAGGCCGGCGACGGTGCGGTGCATCCAGTCGGCGACCGCGCCGAGGGCGTAGTGGTTGAAGGAGGTCATCTCGCCGGGGTGGACGCTGCCGTCGGGCAGCATGCTGTCCCAGCGTTCCCACACGGTGGTGGCGCCCATGTCGACCTGGTACAGCCAGGACGGGCAGGCCCGTTGGGTGAGCAGCCGGTAGGCGGTGTCCACGTGCCCGGTGTCGGTGAGCGCGTCGCAGACCAGGGGAGTGCCGAGGAACCCGGTCCCGATGCGGTGGCCGCCCTCGGCCACCAGGTCCGCCAGTCGGCGTCCGGCCGCCGCGCGCTCGGCCTCGTCGTCCAGGAGCCGGAAGCACAGCGCGAGGGCGTAGGCGGTCTGTGTGTCCTCCGACAGGAGACCGCCGCCGGTGTGGAAGCGGGCGCGGAAGGCGTCGCGGACCGCGTCGGCCAGAGCGTGCCGGCGCGTGGCCTCGGGCTTGTCGTCCAGGACCTCCGCGGTACGGGCCAACAGGCGTGCGGCGTGCGCGAAGTAGGCGGTGGCGACCAGGGCGGAGGAGGTCATCGCGCGCCCGGGGTCGTCCGCCGGTGCCGTCGGGTCCAGCCAGTCACCGAACTGGAACCCCTCGCCCCAGACCCGGCCGGGTCCGGCGATGCGGTCGACGGCGTCGACCCAGGCCCGCATCGAGTGGTACTGGCCGCGCAGCACGTCGGTGTCGCCGTAGCGCTCGTACAGCACCCAGGGGACGATGACGGCGGCGTCGCACCAGCCCGCCATGGGCGGGTTGCCGGGCGGGATCGGTACCGGGGTGATGACGGGGATGTCCGGGCTGAACACCGGGGGGACGTCGTGTTCGTCGGCGCTCTGGTCGGCGGCGAGGTCGCGCAGCCAGGAGCGCAGGAAGTCGCGCACGTCGTAGAGGAAGGCGGCGGTCGGGGCGAAGACCTGGACGTCACCGGTCCAGCCGAGCCGTTCGTCGCGCTGCGGGCAGTCGGTGGGTACGTCGACGAAGTTGCCGCGCATGCCCCACACCACGTTCTCGTGCAGGCGGTTCAGTGAGGCGTCGGAGCAGGAGAACCAGCCCGTGCGGCGCAGATCGCTGTGCACGACCACGGCGGTGACGTCGGCGGGATCGAGGTCGCCGGGCCAGCCCTCGACGTCGGCGTAGCGAAAGCCGTGGAAGGTGAAGCGGGGCTCCCACTCCTCGCCCGCCGGGTCGCCGCGCAGGACGTAGCGGTCGGTGGCGGTGGCGTGCCGCAGGGGACGGGTGCACAGGTCGCCGTCCTGGAGGACCTCGGCATGGCGGAGGGTGACGGTGTCACCGGCCGCGCCGCGCGGGCGGATACGCAGGCGTCCGACGAGGTTCTGGCCGAAGTCGAGGACCGTGCGGCCGGTGGGGGAGGTGGTCACGGCGACGGGTGCGAGGTGCTCGGTGCGGCGCACCGGCGGGCTGTCCGCCGGGAAGAGGACGGCGGTGTCGAAGTCGAGGAGGTCGACCGGCTGCCATGCCGAGTCGTCGAAGCCGGCCTCGCTGAAGCCCGCCTGCTCGCGGCGGGCGTCGTACTCCTCGCCCTCGTACAGGCCGGTGGCGAGGACGGGCCCGGGACTCCAGCGCCAGTCCTCCCCGGTCGTGAAGGACTCGGCGGTGCCGTCGGTGTAGTCGACGCGCAGTTCCGCCAGGAGTCCGGTGCGCTCCCCGTAGATGTCCCGGGTGCCGCCGTTGAAGCCGAGCAGTCCCCGGTACCAGCCGTCGGCGAGGTGGGCGCCCCATGCGTTGCGGCCCTCGCGGACCAGGGGGGTGACGTCGAAGGACTGGTAGCGGTGCCGGTGGCGGTAGCTCGTCCAGCCGGGGGCCAGGACGTGGTCGCCGACCGGGGTGCCGTTGAGCTCCAGTTCGTAGACGCCGAGCGCGGTGACCAGGAGCCGGGCCGACCGTACGGGAGCCCGTGCCGTGAACGCGCCGCGCAGCAGTGCGGCCGGGCGGGGTCCCTCGGCGGGGGTGTCGAGGCGGGGGCTGACGACGTGTGCGGTCCAGTGGTGGTGCATGGCGGCCTTTCTCAGCGCCGGAGGTGAGCAGGCTCGATCATGCGGCGAACGCTTAGTGATTACTAGGTATTCGGATGGGTGACGTGCGTCACGCACTACGGGTATGGCATGCGCATGTCAATCAAGAGGGTGTCTGCGTGGCCGGCGTGCGTGCCGGTCTGCCTACAGTCCCTGCCCGTCGCTGGAAATGGCCCGCAGGAGGCGGTCGAGGTGGCCGCGCATGACGGCGACGAGATCGAAGGAGCGCCCTCCGGCCAGCCACTGCTGCATCAGCCCCGCGTCCAGGGCGGCGCACTCGCGGGCGATGCCCTCGTGGTCCAGGTCGGCTCGCAACTCGCCGTTGCTGCTTCCCGCGCGCAGCCGGTCGGCGAGCTCCGCCACGCCCTTCTCCTGCCAGGTGGTGAAGTGCGTGTGCGCCGGATGGTCGGGCGCGGTGGCCTCGGCGGTGAGGACGACGGCGAGTTCGACCATGCCCGGCATGGTCAGCGTCTCGGTCGTGTCCTCCAGGTGGCAGCGGAAGGCGTCCCGTACGGAGTCCGAGACCCGTTGCCAGCGCACGTCCATGCGTTCGTGCCAGAACTCGACCACCGCGAGCAGCAGCTGCTGCTTGTCGCGGAAGTAGTGCAGGAGTCCGGCGTCGGTGACACCGGCGTCGCGCGCGATGCGGGCCAGTGAGGTCTTGCGGTAGCCGTCCTGGCCGAAGGCGAGCAGGGCCGCTTCCAGGATCTGTGTCCGCCGCGCCCGGCCCGCCGTGTAGTGGCCGCGCGGCCCCCTGGGTGTCGCCATGCCAGAACAGTACCGGTGGCCTGTCCGAGGCCGAGCGGCCGCCGCCCGCCTGTGAACACCCTGTGTGACGTGGGTCATAACCCAGACGCCTAGTAAGCACTAGGTGTTCGAGTCATCATCGACGTCACGCGATGACGGGTTGCCGCGCTGACACGTTTCTGAGAGATGTGCGTTCCGCCGACCCTCCCTCCTGCGTACACCCCCCGCGCTTCTCTCTCCTCCCTCGGTACCTCCGTGAAAGGAGGGCTGGCATGACGCCGATGTCATCAAGCCCCTCAGTCGACCGCGCAGTCCGGGCCCCCGTGGACGGGCGGTGGACTCCCCGCCTCGCCCTGCTGCTGGTCGCGCTCGCCTGGCCGACCCAGCTGCTGGCGGCCGGCGGCATCCTCGGCGCCAACGCCACTGCCGGCGTGGCCCAGGCCTTCCACACCACCCAGGTGGTCTGGTTCGGCCTGACCCTGACTCTGGTGTCCACGCTGCTCACCCCCTTCGTGATCAAGCTGGGAGACCTCTACGGCAAGAGGCGCGTCATGCTCGCGATGACCGCCCTCGGCGCACTCGGCGAAGCCCTCGCGGCCCTGGCCGGAAGCTTCTGGCTCGTGCTCGCCGGACGCGCGGTGGCCGGCTGCTACGGCCCCTTCGGCGCCCTGTCGTTCGCCGCGGTGCGCGACGTCTTCCCACCCCGGCTGGTCAAGCCCGCCAGCGGCATCATGGGCAGCAGCGTCGGACTGGTCGCCCTCTTCTCCCCGTTCCTCGCCGGCTGGCTCGTCGACCACTGGGGCTACCGCGGCGTGCTGTGGTTCCTCGCCGCGGCCACCGCCGTGGCCTGCGCCCTGATCGCGTTCCTGGTCCCGGAGACACCCAGGCACGCCGCCGGCTCCGGCTTCGACTGGCTGGGCGGCCTCGTCCTCGGCGGCGGGCTGACCGCGGTCGTCTACGCCGTCGGCCAGGCGCAGAGCTGGGGCTGGACGGACACCCGGACCCTGGGCTGGCTCCTGGCCGGCGCCATCGCCCTGACCGCCTTCTTCTTCGTGGAGCGCGCCAGCAGCCACCCCATCCTCGACCTGAAGGTGCTGCGCCGCCGCCCCGTCGCCCTCGCGCTCACCGCGGGCGGTCTCGCCCAGACCGTCGCCTTCACCATGCCCGGCCTGGCCATCCTGCTCGCCCTCTACCCGCACATCCCCGGCGTCTCGGCCGGCCTGGGCTGGACGGCACACCACAACGCCGTCGTCAGCGTCAGCTGGAACCTGGTGATGTTCGGCACCGGCCTGCTCATCAGCCGCGCCCTGCGCCACCTCGACGTACGCCGCATCTGGTGCGCGGGCCTGGCCGTCATGGCCGTCGGCTACGGTCTCGTCGGCCTCTATCACGGCAACGAACTCCAGCTCATCGTCACCTCCTGCATCGCCAACGTCGGCGCGGGCATCGTCGTCGCGGGCGCCCCGGCGCTCGTGGTCGGCGTCGTCTCGCGCGACGAACAGGGCCTGGGCAGCGGCATGCTGAACATGCTCATCAGCCTGTTCGGAGCCCTCGTCACCGCCGGCGCGTACGCCGTCCTGGCCGCGGACAGCACGGTCGTCGACGGCACCGCGTTCTATCTCGACACGGGCTACACCTGGATCTTCTGGCTGGGATCCCTGGTGACGGTGGTGGCCCTGGTGCTCTCCCTGTTCATTCCGCGCCTGCGCGATCCCGAGAGCGAGGACAGCCTGCCCGCCGAGCCCCAGCCGCTGTGAGAGGCCGCCGCGTAGCGTGGCCTGTCTCGTGACGCGCGTGCGATCCGGTGAAGACGGTGACCGTGCGATCCGGTGAAGACGGTGGCCGCGGCCGTGAGGCGGTGGCCACCGGATCGGCCAGGCGAGCCGGACCGTGGCTCCGGTGGTTTGGGTGGCGCGGCGGGCTGGTCAGACCGTTTTGACGAGGGTGCCGGCCGTTTCGAGCGCGGTGACTTCGTCGGCGGGCGCGGTGGCGTCGGTGACCACCGTGTGCAGAAGGCCGGCCGAGGCCACGTGGGCGTACGCGGTGTGGCCGAGTTTGCTGCCGTCGGCCGCGACGATCACGCGGCGGGCGGAGGCGATACCCGCCTTCTTCACGGCGGCGTCGTCGAGGTCGTAGGCCGTAAGACCGTCGGCCGCGCTCAGCCCGCAGCACCCCATGATCGCCGTGTCGAAGCGCAGTGCGGCCAGGGACGCGAGCGTGAGCGGACCGGTCAGGGCCCCTTCGGCTGCGCGGGGCTGGCCGCCGGGCACCACCAGGGTGGCCCGTCCGGGGCTCTCGCCGAGCAGATGGATGGCCTGCAGGGACAGCGGCATCACGGTGACCGGCCGCTCACGCAGCAGACGGGCGGCCTCCAAGCAGGTGGTTCCGCTGTCCAGCAGGACGCTCTCACCGTCGGCGACGAGCGCGACGATCTCGGCCGCGATGCGCTGCTTGGCGGCGACCGCCTCGTGGGCGCGCAGGGCGAACGGGGGTTCCTCGCCCCGCAGCAGCAGGGTGCGGGCGCCGCCGCGAACCCGCTCGAGGACGCCCTGGGCGGCCAGGGTGTCGAGGTCGCGCCGGATGGTCATCTCGGAGGCCCCGGTCAGCTCCGCGAGCTCCTGGACGGTGGCCCCGCCGGAGTCCCTGACGGCCTTCGCGATCAGCCCGTGCCGGTCTGCGTTGCTCATACCGCGATTGAACACCACCACGAAACGAACAATCAAGATGTTCATTAGCGAGCTGTACGAACATAGAGACTGTTCGTTACAGTGGTCGGCATGGAGCATTCGCTGCGAGCCGCCCGTGTGGCGACCTATGTCTACTTCGTCCTGTGCGGCACCTTGATGGGCGCCTGGGTGGTGCACATCCCCGCCATCGAGGAACGCGTAGGCATCAGCCACGCCACACTCGGCGGCCTGCTGGTCCTCCTCGGGCTCGGGGCCTTCCTCGGCATGCAGATGGCCGGCCCCCTGACCGACCGCCTGGGCGCCCGCGTCGTGGTGCCCGCCAGCGGTGTCCTGTGCGGCGCCACCCTGGTCCTGCCCGGTCTCGCCCACGACCCGTGGACCCTGGCCGGCGCGCTGCTGGTCTTCGGGTTCTGCAACGGATGCCTCGACGTGAGCATGAACGCCCACGCCGTCCATGTGGAGAAGGCGTACGGCCGACCCGTCATGTCGGGCTTCCACGCCACGTTCTCCGTCGGCGGCGTCCTCGCCGCGCTGGTCGGAGCGGGCGCGGCCGGCGCAGGGCTGAACCCGGCCACGGGCCTCGCCGCCATGGGGGCCGTCGGCATCGTGATCGCCGTCGTATCGGCGCGCGCCCTGCTGCCCGCCGCCGACAGCCTCGACTCCCCTTCTGCGCAGACGACCGAGACATCAGCCGCCGCCGAGCCCCGCGGCGCCAAGGGCCGTATCTGGATGCTGGCCGTCCTGGCGCTCATGGTCATGCTGTGCGAGGGCGCCGCCAACGACTGGAGCGCCCTGCACCTCAAGGACGTCCTGGGCGCGTCCGCCGCCACGGCCGCCTTCGCGTACGGCACCTTCGCCGCGGCCATGACCATCGGCCGACTGCTCGCCGACCGCCTCGTGGCCCGGTTCGGCTCCCTGGCGATCCTGCGTCACGGCGCCGCCACGGCCGCCGTCGGCATCACCCTCGTGGCACTCGGCCCCTGGGTATGGGCGGCCTTCACCGGCTGGGCGCTGTTCGGTCTGGGGCTGTCGGGCTGTGTCCCGCAGTTGTTCAGCGCGGCCGGGCACGCCGACCCCGCGGCTGCCGGGGCCAATGTCTCCCGCGTGGCCGGGCTCGGCTACGTCGGCATGCTCGCCGGGCCCGCCGTCATCGGCTGGCTGACCCACCTCGTCGCCCTCAACCACGCCTTCGTCCTGCTGACCTTGCTCTGCGCGACCACCGCTGCCGCCGCGGGGATCCTGCGCACCGGAGGCGACCACTCCACTGTGCGGGCGGCCTCGGACCGCGTGCGCGAGTCGGCATGACGCAGGATCCAGGTACCGACGGAACCTGAGGGTGAGGTGTGTCGCGCCGAGATCCCACCGCAGGATTCGGCTGACCAGTCGAGTCGGCAGCCGATCATCAGGAGGTACGTCGTGCCCAGCCTTGTGGCCTCACCGAGCCAACTGCCCAAGAGCGTCCCGCCCGAGACCATCCCCACCTCCGCCGGGGCGCCCGCGCTCACCCGGCCGCCTCGGAGCGCCGGACGCACCTGCCGCCTCCGCCTCTTGCGCGGCCATGACCTCGTCCCCGTGCTCGAAGGCCCAGGCGCCGAAGGCGTCGATGGGCGCCAGCAAGGTGCGGCCCAGAGCGGTGAGTCGGTACTCGACCCGTGAGGGCGCGGCAGGATCTGCCCGCCTGTCCACCAGCCCGTTGAACTGCAGCCTACGCAGCGTCTCGGTCAGCACCTTGGCGCTGATGCCCCCGATCCGCTCCCGTAGGTCGACCGGGCGGCTGGGGCCGTCGCGCAGTGCCCACAGGACCACGGCGTTCCAGGTGTTGGAGAGCAGGTCGAAGGCGAGGCGGGCGCGGCAGTCGGCGAGGAACGCGTCGGTGGTCACGTACCAAATGGTGCCCGAACAACCTTCTAGCGTCGGTGTGAACGGTCGAAGCAGGCACGGAGAGGGGCCGCGTGATGAGAATCGGTGTACTGGGCACGGGCAACATGGCCGACGCGCTCGCCACCCACTGGGTGCGGGCCGGGCACGAGGTGGTCATCGGAGGACGGGACACGGACAAGGCAGGTCGGCTCGCGGCGCGCATAGGAGGCGGAGCCGAGTTCGCCGGCCTGCGCGCGGCGGCGGACTCGGCTGAAGTCGTGCTGGCCGCGCTGCCCTTCGGAGCGGGAGCCGAGGTGGTACGGAACCTGCGCGCGGCCCTGGAGGGCAAAGTGCTGCTGGACTGCTCCAACCCGGTCGGGCCGGGGTTCCGGCTGCTGACGGAAGGCGGCCCATCAGCCGCCCAGCACCTGGCTGCGGCGGCGCCGGGAGCCCACGTCGTCAAGGCGTTCAACCTCTGCCACGAGGACGTGTGGCGCATGCGCCCGCCCGTCTTCGACGGCCGACCGTTGTCCGTACCCCTTTGTGGAGACGACGAGACGGCCCTCGCCCGGGCGCGCGAGTTGGTAGGGGACGTGGGCTGTGAGGCCGTGTTCGGCGGCGGCCTCGAACGCGCGGGACTCCTGGAGGCGACCGCCGCACTGTTCATCGCGCTGTGGGTCGGCGAGGGAGCGGACGCGCAGGCAATCGCCCCTCCGCTGGCATACGCTGCCGGACCGCGACCCCACTAGGGGCGCATCCGTCACCATGATCGAATCGTCTGCCGGCCCCCATTCCGAGCAGCATCAGCTTCGAAGGAGGTCCCACCGTGTCCGTTCCCTGGGACGCCGTCATGACAATTGGTATCGGCGCGGCCGCAACCGTCACCGGCATCCTGGTCGGCGCGGTGGTCGGCCGGCGCAACCAGAATCAGCAGTGGCTGCGAGACACCCAGGCAGCGGCCTACGCGGCCTACCTCCGTGAGTTCACCGCGATCGAGATCGAACTGCGGGAGGCGTACCTCGGCGACCGCTCCAACACCGCCGACTGGGCGCCGTTCAACGCCGCGCTGACGTCGCTCAGTCTGGTCGCCACGCCGGAGGTCGCCAACGCCGCCGGTGAGGTGACCGAGGCCGTAGGACGCTTCGCTCTCATGGTTGCCGACCCAGGTCCGAAGGACCGCGACGAGCTCCGCCGGATCATGTCCGAACTCGCCTCCGGACAGGTCTCCTTCGTGAACGCGGCCCGCCACTCACTCGACCCCTCGCAGCAGCCTCTCGGGCGTCAGCTGGGTGGCCCTCCGCCCTGGCACGAGATCGAGCCCTATGCCCCGGCGCCACGCTCCGGGGAATGACATTCGGATGAGTCCAGTGGCGGTTATGAGGCATCGACGTAGGCGAGGTGGGTGCCGCAGATGGTGCAGCGGAAGAGCATCGCGGAGGCGCCTTCGCCAAGGTGGGTGAGGAAGTCATCGAGTTGGGCCGGGTCGTGTCGGCCGTCGATGCGCAGATCCTGCCTGAGCTGGTCGAGGGCCTCGGGGTGGGCTGCCAGTTCCCTGTAGCCGACCTCACCGATGAAGGCGGCCGCGTCGTCGCAGTGGACGAGCCAGTGCGGGTCCTGCCAGGCATGGAAGCCGGGCGTGCGGCGGGTGACCTCATGGAGGATCGCCTCGCTGACGCCGTCGAGTCCGTAGGCGTCCATGAACTCGCCGTCGAACCGTGCGGCCGCGTTGCCGTCCGCGATGCACCACGGGCAGAAGGGGCCACTGACCTCGTGGGCGGTGTAGAAGGTCGCGGTGTAGATCCACCCCGTGGCCCGTTCGCAGCACGCGCAGTTCTCCGCGCTCGCGCGGATGGACCCGGTGGCGATCGGATCGGGGTGGTAGCGGAAGACGGGAAGTTCGGGACTCACCCGTGCAGTCTGTACGGCTGACGGTCCCGCGATCAAGAAGTCAGTGCGGTGGCTCGCCCGTTCACGAGTAGGCGATCACAGACCCAGGCGCCGTAGCGCCACCGCGACGTGACCTCGCAAGGAACGGTCCCAGCCTCGAACGGCGCCGGCGACCTCGACCGCGTCGGCGTGCACGAGGACGGACAGCGCCGCGTCCGGCAGTGCTGTCGGCTGCCGGCGGGCCAGGGCGACGGCGGCCGTGACCCGTACCGCCTCGTGCTGCGAGGCAAGGCACGCCGTCAGGGCTGCGGACTCCTCGGAGTCGAGGCGTCCGGGCAGGTGGGCCAGCGCGAGGTTCGCCGACGCCCGTGCGTCGGTGGTGTCGCACGGTACGGCGGCCAGCGCGCCCGACAGTCCCGGCACCGGGGCGAACCAGACCAGCAACGCCGCCGCGAGGGTCACCACGGCGGGGTCGGGATCGCGCAGCCATGTCAGGAAGGACGCTGTGTGGCGCTCGGCCGCACGGTAGGCCTCGGCGGCCCAGCGCAGCGCCACGGCGTCGGCCACCTCGGCGACCGCGTCGACGTCCGGCTCCTCCTCCTCGAAGAGAACCCGGAGCACCGCACCCTCGTCCGCCGGGCGCACCCGGTCGGCCTCGGCGAAGGCCCGCTCGGGGTTGAACGGCAGCTCGTCATCAGGCACGTTGCCGATGGCGACGGCGTGGAGCAGGTGCAGGACGGTGTCCCGGTCGGGCGTCGAGGGAGTGTCGACGAGGGCAACGAGCTCGGGCACGACAGGTGCGCTCGCGGGCCAGCACGTGCCCTGGTGGCAGACGCTGGCGAAGAGGGCCGACCCGGCCGCACGACGTACGACGGGGTCGGAAGCGGACAGAGCCGCCAGCTGTTCAGGGACCTCCGCGGCCCGGCCGTAGGCGTGGTACAGCCCGGCCCAGTCGGTCGAGGGCGGGACGCTCACAGACCGGGAGCCTAGCAACGGGGCCACCTGGTGGCAGGAGTTCGGACGTGAGCAGGACCTCCGGTCTCGGCGTGTCAACCGGTGGAAAACGAGGTGCCGGAGGCGGCCGCGCATCCTTACCCTCGCTCCATGCCCCCCGAATCCGCCCTGTTGAACGTCATCGATGTGGAGGCCACCTGCTGGGACGGCCGACCGCCGCCCGGTGCCGTGAACGAGATCATCGAGATCGGGCTCACCGTCGTGGACGTGCCGGCACGGCGTCGGGTGTCCCGGCACCGTCTCCTGGTCCGCCCTGTCCGGTCGGCGGTGAGTGACTTCTGCACCGAACTGACCGGTCTGACGCAGGCCGAGGTGGAACGGGGCGTCAGCTTCGCCGAGGCATGCCGGATCCTTGTCGGGGAGTACGGCGCGGGGGAGCGCCGCTGGGCGAGTTGGGGCGAGTACGACCGTCGGCAGTTCGCCCGGCAGAGTCAGGCCGACGGGGTGGCCTATCCGTTCGGTTATCCGACGGAACGCACCCACACCAACGCCAAGGCCGTGTTCACCGAGGCGTACGGGCTCCGCAGGAAGCCGGGCATGGCGCAGGCTCTGCAGATCGCCGGTCTGCCGCTGGAGGGGCGTCATCACCGAGGCGAGGACGACGCGTGGAACATCGCGGCGCTCGTCCTCGATCTGTTGGGCCGCGGGGCCTGGCCGGTCAGGTCCACCGCTGTCTAGGGTCTCAGCATGTCCAGGGTCTGAGCGCCACTTGGCCATTAGGCTCACGTTCATGGATGGGTTGTGGCCGTTCCTGATCCTGGCCGGTGGTCTTGCCGCAGTCTTGGGTGCCTTCACCTGGCTGGCCGCACGTGTGCGTCGGCGGGGTCTTGCGGGCGGCGCCATGAGCGCGGCCATGGCTTCGTACGAGGAGGCCTTCCGCATCACGGCTCACGAGTCCCACGTCGAGATCAGAGCCCAAGCAGAACGCAAGGCACCGCTCCTGCTGCCTGACGACCACTGGGGGCGCCCTCCCGGCGAGGCCGGAGGGGCGGCAACGGAGGGTCGTCGACAGCTCCGGGCGCGACCCGGCCGCTCGCGACGGGGCCTTGGCCGCTGGGTCGATCGCCTGAGAGTTATACGTCGGTGATGAGGAGCCGGTAACCGACGTCGAGTGTTTCGAGCTGGAGGAGACCGGCGTGGCGGTCCGCCCAGCGGCCGGAGGCCAGGTCGTCGTCGAGGCGGGCCAGGCCGGGCTGGATGACGTCGTCGCTGATCTGGGCGAACAGCGAGATGCCGGACCGGACTTGGGGGTCGAGGTATGCCTCGGGGCGACGCCAGAAGGCGGCGAGGAACCCGTCGGTGCAGTCGTGCGGGACGGGGACCGTCTCGATGCGGGCACCGCCCAGCAGGGTGACGAGTCGGTCGATGGCGACTGCGTGGGTGTCGTCGATCGTGGCTGCCTCGGGCAGGTATTCGTCCAGGAGCCAGAACCGGCGGCTGACGGCGGGGTCGAAAGTCAGGAGGACGATCCGGTGCCGGGCGACGCGGCGGAGCTCAGCGATGCCGGCCTCCAGGTCGTCCCAGTGGTGCACGGTCAGCAACGCCATCACGGCGTCGGCCGAGCCGTCGGTGAGGGGGATCGCCTCCGCGGACGCCTGGAGAGCGGGCGCGGATCCGGCCGGGCGCTGGGCGATCATCACCGTGCTGGGCTCCACGGCCCACACGGTTTCTGAGGGTTCGTAGGAGCCGGTGCCGGCCCCGACGTTGACCACCGTGGTGGCGTCGCCGAGAGCTCGGTGGATTCGGGCGGCGATGCGGGGGTCCGGTCGCCGGGTGCGGGCGTAGGTCGCGCCGATGCGGTTGTAGGTCGCCACATTCCGGAGTATCCCCTCCCAGTGGCCCTGGAGGGCGTGTCCGTGCGGTGGTTGCGCGCGCCCGACGATCATCCGTAGAGCGCGCGGGCGCCGGGACTGTTGCCCGGGAAGCGCCGGCCCGCGGCGAGCTCGTCGCAGACCACCGCCCAGACGGTGTCGTCGTGCTGGAAGGGGAGGGGGTCAAGGCTGCTCGTCGCGTGGCGGATCAGCGTCGTCTCCCGTTCCAGACGCTCGAAGTCGGCTTCCTCGTCGGCGTCGTTCCCGTCGCTGAAGGTGAACTCCTCCAGCAGGCGCTGGATGTGGACCGTGACGTGCACGAGGGAGGAGACATCGGCATGGAGCCCCTGGACGGTCTCCTCGTCGGTGTCGACGGCGTACACCTTGCCGGACACGGGGTCGAGGGCGAGGTGGGCGTTGAGGAGCCAGCCGATGACAGGCCACTCGCCCGCGTCCGCCGGCGCGTCCACGAAGCTTCCGGTCTCCGCCACGTCGTGGAGGAGAGGCAGTCGGCCGGTGTCCCCGTCGGGTTCTCGCAGCCAGAGCGTCCCCGTGGGGATGCCGACCCGCTGCAGGAGACGGGCACCCTGCGTGTCCGCGGTGGCGGGCGGGAAGGCGGAGGCGGGTAGCGTCGCGATGCGGTCCTTGCCGAAGATGCCGGTGACGTGACTGCGGCTGACGTCGAAGAGCACTGCTGAGACTCCGAACTCCGTGGCGGCGTGTACACCTTGGGACATGTTTCCCGAGCGCTCCTGCGGAGGTTTGCCGCTCCCTGCCGGTGGATCCTCGGGTCCCCGCACGGTAGCCGTTGAGGCAGGACCAGGTGGAGCGTGGCCTGTTCAGAGGAGTCGCTGCCGGGCGGCGAAGGCGTCGAGCCGGGCGAAGGTGGGGGCGGGTTGTTCGAGGTGGGGCAGATGGCCGGCCCGGGCGATCAGCTCGAAGTGGGCGTCCGGGATGGCGGCGGCGTAGTGCTTGCCGTAGGCGGGTGTGGCGATGCGGTCGCTCTCGCCCCACAGGACCAGCGTGGGCACGGCGACGGTGGCCAGGCGCCGGCGCAGGGTGGGGTCGCTCATGGCGGGTCCGCCGGAGAAGAGGCGCAGGGCCTCCATGTTGGCCCGGACGGTGGCGACGCGTTCGGCCGGGAGGGCTGCGGGGTCGACGTAGAAGCGGTCGGGGTCGTGGTAGGCGTGCTCGGCGACGCCTCGGGCGTCGAGGGCGAAGAAGTCCTGGACCGGTTCCTCGTCCACGTGGATGCCGACGGGGTCGACGAGCGCGAGTTGGCTGATGCGGCGCTCGGTGTCCGCCGCCGCCATTTCGGCGCCGATCCAGCCGCCGAGCGAGGAACCGACGACGAGGACGTCGGAGAGGTTCTGGTCGCGCAGGAGACGCAGGTAGAGCGCCGCGAGGTCGCTGACGCGGGTGCAGTCGGCGGGGCGGGGGGTGCCGTTCCAGCCGGGGTGGGTGGGGAGCAGGGTGTGGGAGCCCGTGGCGAAGTGCTGGGCGATCGGGGCGACGGTCGCTGGGCCGCCCCCGCCGTGCAGGACCAGGACGGGGCGGCCGTCGATGGGGCCGGACACGAGGAGTTCGAGGTGTGAGGTCATGACTAGGACTCTAACTAAGCATGTTTAATTAAACAAGTTTAGTTTGGGTGTTAGGGTAGGCGGCATGGCCGCAGACTTGCAGATCCTCGGGCGGGCCGTGAAAGCGGCCCAGTACCGGCAGCATCGGACACTGGACAGTCGCCTCGCTTCCGTCGGCAGCACTCTCGCCCAGTGGGACGCGTTGCGGGCGGTCGCTCGCACACCGGGGGCCAGTGCCAGGGAACTGGCGGCGGCCACCTTCCAGACCGAG
>JABFXD010001049.1 GCA_013361925.1 Streptomyces sp.
GAGCCGGCCCACCGACCGGCGGTCTGACCCCCGTAATCGGGGGAGGGGTCAGGCCGCCGCCCTCTCCGCACTGAGCTCAGGCGCCGAACGCCGCCGCTTCGACAAGCACCCGCTCACGCCGCGCCGAACGCCGCCGCTTCGACAAGCACCCGCTCACGCCGCGCCGAACGCCGAGAACGCCCACCCCGTCGCCTGGTGCGTGGCATCGCCCGGCAGCGCCGCCCGCGCGTCGCGCAGGGCCTCGGCCAGGGACAGGCCGGTGCTCAGCGCCTGGTGCAGGGCGAGCATCAGCGGGACCACCGCCGCGTCGTTGACCGGCGCGGTGCACGCCACCACGCCCGCCGTGCCCAGCGGCAGCAGCGCGGTGACCAGGCCGAGCAGCTCGTCCGCGCCGACCGAGGCGAACCGGGCGGTGTCGCAGCAGGACAGGATGATCCGGTACGGGCTGCGGTCGAGGCGCTCGAAGTCGTGCACGACGATCGGCCCGTCGGCCATCCGCAGCGAGGAGAACAGCGGGCTGTCGGCGCGGAAGGTGCCGTGCGCGGCGATGTGCGCGAGCGCGGCCCCGTCGAGCTCCGTCAACACCCGTGGCACCCGCGCCTCGTCCTCCTCCAGGACGGTCGATCCGCCGTACCGGCCCGCCAGTTCGGGCACTTCCGCGCCCTCGGTCGCCAACCCCGGCCCACGGACCAGCACATGGCGGCCACCGGGCGGCGGTTCGGTCTCGCGGGCCCGCAGCCAGCTGCTCGCCGACGGCGACACACTGAGCACCCGCTCCCGCAGCGACGGCAACAGCGCCCACGGCACCCGGTGCAGCCGGCCCGGCGGTACGACGACGACCGGCCCGGAGCCGAGGTGGGCCGCGGCCGGACCGAGCAGCAGCTTCTCCAGCCGCCGCCCCGCCGCCTCCACCACCGGCAGCCGCGCCTCCGCCCCCGGATGCGCCAGCCGGCGCAGCCCGGCCTGCACATGCTCCGCCTCGGTCTCCGCCTCGTGCAGCAGCCCGGCCTCGAACCGCCGCACCCGCCCCTGCCCGCACAGCAGTACCTGGACACGCCCGTCCAGCACGGCCAGTTCGACCAGGCGTACGTCGTCGCCCAGCCGTTCCAGCAGCCTGGTCGGGTCGAAGCGGATGCCGTCGCCGGGGTGGTCGCCGCGGATGTGCAGGGTGCGCGCCCGGATCTCCCGTTCCAGGCGCCGCTGTTCACGCTCAAGGACCGGCAGCGGGCGGGCCTCCCGGCGGGCGGCCTCCGCGCGGGCCGCGATCTCCCGGAACGCCGTCAGATCGCTCAGCAGCGCCGGGTCGGCCGGTGGGCGGGTCGGCGGCGCGGACAGCGCGGTGGCCCGCCAGCGCTCGCTCCACACCAGCAGTCGGCGCGGGTTGCCGGAGTCCAGGCTCGCCCGCTGGGCCAACGCGGCCAGTTCCGCGCCCTGTTCGGTGGCCCGGGCCCTGAGCTCCGAGGCGCCCAGCGTCATCCGATGGTCGTCGAGCACGTCGAGGCCACGTCGGCAGGCCTCCAGGATGCCTCGCCCCGACCCGGCCGCCCTGGCCCTCAGCGCCTGCGCGGCCCAGCCCGTCATCCGCGCCAGCGGAGGGCCGCTGTGCCGGCTGCGGGCGGCGATCGCCAGATGCCGTTCGGCGTCCTCGGTCCAGCCCAGCCCCAGTGCGATCCGCCCCGCCAGCAGCGAGGCCTCGGGCGCGGCCGGCGCCCCGAACCCGGCCAGGCGCTCGGCGACCTCGGCCGCGTCGGCCACCAGCCGCCCCGAGCCGCGTCCGGCAGCCAGGCGCGCCTCGACCAGCACCAGCCGGGCGTGCGTCTCCCACCAGGACCGCCGCTGCGCGGCGAACAGCCGCACCGCGAGCGCCGCCCGCGCGATCGCGGTGTGCGGATCGCCCGCCCGCCGGGCCGCCCGCGCCGCGGCCAGCAGCAGCTCCGCCTTGAGGGTGGACTGCCCGCCGATCCCGTCCAGCACGGCGATCGCCGCGTCCGCCTCCGCCAGCGCCTCCGGTGCCAGCCCGGCCGCCATCAGCACCTCGCAGCGCCGGATGTACAGCATGAACGACGGCGTGCCGAGCTTGGCGTACCGTTCCCCGGCCTCGTCGAACAGCCGCAGTGCCGCCGGGACGTCACCGGACCGGAACGCGGCGAGCCCCCGGCTCTCCACCCCGTCCGCCTTGTCGTGCTCCTGGCCCGTGGTGTCGAACAGCGTCTCGGCCGCCGCGAAGTCCGCCTCGGCCCGCTCCACCGCACCGACCGCCAGATGCACGGTGGCCCGCAGCGTCAGCGCCCGCGCCGTCCAGATCACGTCGTCCACCTGCCGCAGCACGGGAATCGCCCGGCGTACGTCCTCCAGCGCCTCCCGGTGCCGGCCGAGCACCCAGGAGGCGTAGGCCCGTCGGTACAGCACTCGGGCGCGGGTGTGCCCGCTGCTCACCGCGACCCCGCGCTCCAGCGCGTCCAGACCCTGCCGGGTGCGCCCCGCGGTCACGAGCGCCACACCGAGCGCGGCCAGCACATCGGCCTCGCGGTCGGCGGACTCGGCGCGTACGGCGAGGTCGCGGGCGCGGCGCAGATGGTGCAGCGCGATCTTCATGTCGCCCCAGTCGCGCTGCCAGATGCCGATCACCTGATGGGCGACGGAGGCATGCAGCGGTGAAGGATCGGAGCCGATTACTTCCTCTGCCCTCGCCAGCGCCTGCTTGGGCGCGGCGAACACCATGGGCAGCAGTTCGAGAACCGTGTCGCTTCCCGCCGTCACCCAACGGATGGTAGTGCTCCGGGTCGTACGGCACACAGGGGTGGCGCTGTATCAATCGGCGGACCCGAGACTCTGACTGACGACCACCGCTCAAGTGGGAGGACACGCCATGGCACCTCAGCGATTCCCGGAGCAGTTCGACCAGATCCAGCGATCGATGCCCGACGTCTCCCTCGCGATGGGACCGGACGACGCGGCCGAGTTCATCTACGAGAAGGGTGTGGTCCTCGCGCGGGACGGTGAGGAGGCGGCGCTCGTCGAGAACACCGTCCGCGACCACTTCACCGCGGCGACCGGCCTCAGCGGCGACCAGGTGCGCCGCGCGGGGCCGCAGACCAACCGCTCGGGCATCACCCGTATCCAGGTCGGCGACCCCGGCCACGGCGACCGCCGCGCCGACCGGGCCGTGGCGAACGCCCTGCGCGCCATGCGGGAACCGGAGGGACGCGCGGGACGCCGGCTGGTCAGCCGCAACCACGTGGTGTCCATCGCCGTCAACTCCTGCCCGGGCGACGAACCCGTGCCCGCCCCGCTCACCGGCGGCACCAACCCGGCCCCCGCGGAGGCCGGTTACGACGCCGACACCGCGGTCGGCGTCCTCGTGATCGACAACGGTCTCACCCACGACCACACGCTGGTCCCGCTCCTGACGCACGTCCAGGGCGACCTGCACGGCACCGAGACCGACGACCAGGGCAACCTGAAGATCTACCTCGGGCACGGCACGTTCATCGCGGGCATCGTCGCGTCCGTCGCGCCCAACACGAACATCACCGTGCGCAACACCCTCAACGACGCCGGCGCCATCCTCGAATCCGACTTCGGCGAGGCCCTGTTCGCCGCCGTCGACCGCGACGGCTGGCCCGACATCATCAGCCTCTCCGCCGGCACCTCCAACGGCCGCACCGACGGCCTGCTCGGCGTGGACGCCTTCATGCGGGAACTGCGCCAGCAGCGCACCCTGTTGGTCGCCGCGGCCGGCAACAACGCCAGCGCGACACCCTTCTGGCCCGCCGCCTACGCCTCCCTGCCCGACTACGCGAGCAGCGTCCTGTCGATCGGCGCCCTGCGCACCGACGGCGACCACGGCGCCTGCTTCAGCAACCACGGCTCCTGGGTCAACGCCTACGCCCCCGGCGAGCGCCTCACCAGCACCCTCACCGGCTTCGACGCACCCATTCCGTACGTCTACCAGCACTCCACCTACGACGCCTGCCGCTTCAACTTCACCTACCTCTGCACCTGCCAACACCCCCGTCATACCGGAGTGTTGAGCGACGACGGCACCTCCGCCAAGCCGGACCAGGTGATGTTCGACGGCTACGCCCACTGGAGCGGCACCTCCTTCGCCACCCCGGCCGCCGCCGCCCTGGTCGCCGCCCACATGACCGCCCACAAGGAGACCGACCCGCGCGCCGCCCGCGTGCAACTGCTCGCCGCGAACACCGAGTTCGCGGAAGTGCGCGGGGCGCACGTGCCGGCGCTCATACCGCCCACCTGGCGCCAGGGGACGGTCGTACAGCTCTCTCCTGGGGCATGAGGGCCGAACTCGCCCCCTCCACGGCGTACGATGACTTGCCGTACACGAGGGGTGGGGCCGTGGACCGAGCAGATGTCGGCGCGCTGGTCCAGTCCGCCGTCGACGGTGACGCGGCGGCCTGGAAGGCGCTCGTGGAAGGGCTGAGCCCACTGGTGTGGTCCGTCGTGCGCGCACACCGGCTGAGCGACGCCGACGCGCACGAGGTGTACCAGACCGTGTGGTTCCGCTTCGCCCAGCACCTCGGCCGGATCCGTGAACCGCAGAAGGCCGGATCGTGGCTCGCCAGCACCGCGCGGCACGAATGTCTGAAGGTGCTCAAGAGCTTAAGGCGACTGACACCCACCGACGATCCACAACTGCTCGACCGCGTCAGCGAGGACCGTACGCCGGAGCAGTCCCTCCTCGACTCCGAGGAGGCGGCCGTACAGAGCGAACGCATCCGCCATCTGTGGCAGGAGTTCGAGGAACTCGGCGACCGGTGCAGGCAGTTGCTGCGCATCCTGATGGCCTCGCCGCCGCCCAGTTACCAGGAGGTGTCCGCCGCGCTGGGCATCGCCGTGGGCAGCATCGGCCCCCTGCGCCAGCGCTGTCTGCGCCGACTGCGGGCCCGACTCGAAGCGCGGGGGGCGGTATGAGGGACGAGATGAACGACGACGACACGTTCGACGAGGACTACGACGGCCTGGACGCCGACGCGGACCTGCTGGAGGAGGAACTCCGCAGGGCCGCCGGCATCCTCGACCCGGTGCCGGCCCAGCTGCGGCAGATCGCCGTGGAGGCCTACGCCCTGCACGACCTCGACTCCCGGATCGCCGAGCTGACCTTCGACTCGGTGGTGGACGCCATCCCCGTCAGGGGAGCCACGGACGTACCACGGATGCTCACGTTCCGCGCGGGCGAGGTCACCGTGGACGTGGAGGTCACCGGGGAGGGCCTGCTGGGGCAGGTGCTGCCGCCCCAGGAGGCGTTGATCGAGGTGCTCAGCGGGCCGCAGACCGGCACCCCGCTGACCACCGACGACATGGGGCGCTTCACCTACGGCCAACCCCCCGCCGGTCCTTTCGCGCTGCGGCTGCGGACCGGCAGGGAGGCGATCGTCACCGACTGGCTGACGGTCTGAGCCGCAAGCGTCCTGCGCGTCAGTCCCAGGTGACGGGCAGGGACTGCGGCCCGCGGATCATCGTCTTCCGGCGCCAGACCACCTGGTCGGCCGGGACCGCGAGCCGCAGCCCCGGCAGCCGGTCGACGAGCGCGCCCACCATGAGCTCGATCTGGAGCCGCGCCAGCAGCGCGCCCGTGCAGTAGTGCGGGCCGTTGCCGAAGGACAGGTGCGGGTTGGGGTCCCGGTCGAGGTCGATGCGGTCCGGGTCGGGGAAGACGTCCGGATCGCGGTTGGCGGCCAGATAGGAGACGTACACCGGGTCGCCCGCGCGGATCCGCTGCCCGCCCAGTTCGACGTCCTCCAGGGCGATCCGGGCGAGCCCGACCGCGGTGCGGTGCGGGACGTAGCGCATCAGCTCGTCCAGGGCGCTCGCGCGGTCCTCGGGCCGGTTCCGCATCCGCTCCATCAGCTCGGGGCGGGTCAGCAACAGGTACAGCGTCTGCCCGCAGTTGTGGGTGACCGCCTCGCCGCCGATCTGCAGGGGTGCGGCCAGCCCGACCGCCTCCGCCTCGTTGATCTCACCCCGCCGCAGCGCCGCGCCGATCAGCGAGTACACGTCGTCGCCGTCGCTGTGGGCGCGGGCCCGGACGGTGTCCGCGATCCAGCCGAACATGCCCTTCTTGGCCTCGGCGGCGGCCTCGGCCCCGCCCTTCGTGGAGACGATCTGCGCCGCCCAGGCGTGCATCCGGGGCCGGTCGGCGGCGGGCACCCCCATGACCTCGCAGATCAGGGCCACCGGGAAGGGTTCGAGCACGCGCTCGACGAGATCGGCGGGCGGGCCGTCCCGCACGATCCCCGCCACCAGCGGGTCGAGGAGCTCCTGCGCGCGAGGTCGCAGCCGTTTCATCGCGCTCACCGTGAACGCGCTCGCCACGGCCTTGCGCAGCCGGTTGTGGTCGGGCTGGTCGGCCCACGCGGGGGAGCCCGGCCGCGGCGCGAAGTGCGGGGCGAGCCGGGTGACTTGGCGGTCCATTCCCGCGGTACGGCTGAACCGCGGATCGTTGGTGATCTGCCTGACGTCCTCGTAGCGGGTGGCCAGCCATGCCCACCCCTCCCCGAACGGCAGCCGGATCCGGGTCAGCGGCCCCTCCCGCATCAGCTCCGCCAGCACCGGGTCGAACTCCGTCCCGGCCAGGTCGTGGGCGGGCCAGTCCCGTACGGGAGGGCCGGTGAGCGTGGTGGTCTCCTCGGTCATGCCCTCCACCCTCGCCGCGTGCGGGCCGGGTGTCGCGCGGGAGTGCTCCAGCCGGAGGTCAGCGGGACACGGCGTCGACGAGCGTCGCGAGCGCGGAGGCGAGCCGCCCCAGCCCCGCGTCGGCGGCTCCGCCCGGCTCGGTCATGTAGGTGTCCCGCCGGATCTCCACCATCAGCGCGGTGACCCGGGGCTCCCGGCCGTAGAACTCCAACGGCACGTACGTCCCGCTGAACGGACTGTCCAGCCCGACCTCCCCGAAAGCGTCACGCGCGGCGGCGACCAGCGCGGGCGGCGTGTGGAAAGGGTCGGTGCCGAGACAGACGGCAGGCCGTGGCCCCTCGCCGTGCATCTCATAGGGCAGCGCCTCGCTGGGATACGAGTGCACGTCGACGATCACGACCCGCCCCGCCACGGCCAGCCGCTCGGCGACAGCCTCGCTCATGGCCCGCGCGTACGGCCGGAAGTACCGCGCGAGCAGCGGCTCGGGGTCGGTGTCCGCGGGCCGCAGCACTCCTCGGTGCGCGGTCCGCGTGTATACGGCGCCCATCCCGACGGCGAGCATCTCCTCCCGCTCGTCCGGGAACCGCTCCGGGTCGACGACCAACCGCGACAGCCGGTTCACGAACCGCCACGGCGTCACCGCCGACAGCCCGGCGGCCCGCGCGGCGAGCTCCGCGGTGTGCGCGTCGACCATGTGGTCCAGCTCCCGCTCCAGCGCGGCATCGCCCAGCACGATCCCCGCCCGCACCTCGCCCGGTATCTCCCGCGAGGAATGCGGCACATGCAGGATCACGGGCGACTCCACGGCCCCGGCCACCAGCTCGAAGGACGGTACGACGGAGGTCATGCGGCGGCTCCCGGGGCGATGTCAGTGGGGTGGTGCACGATCACAGCATGCCGATCAGCAACGAGCTCGTGACCGCCCACCCGTTCCTCAAGGCGCTCTACGAGGACGACTACCACCCCAGTTCTGGTTCATCGCCCACGCCTGTGGCTTCGCGGGCGCGGACTCGGAGGAGCTGACATCCGGCCGGAACTGGTGAAACGCGACCCGCCCCGGCCGGGCAGTTGCCGACCGGGGCGGGGCGTCCACGGGGTGTGCGTCAGCTCAGGGACGCCAGGGCCTCGTTCCACGTGGTGGACGGGCGCATGACCGCGGCGGCCTTGGCCGGGTCGGGCTGGTAGTA
>JABFXD010000743.1 GCA_013361925.1 Streptomyces sp.
CTGGTTCACCGAACCCACCTTCCGGGCCACCGAGGCGTACCTCGGCGAGGTCGGCATCGAGGAGACCCGCCTCGTCCAGTTCCAGCTCGGCCCGGAGTGGGACGGCACAGCCCGCTACAACGCCTTCGACGCGGGCGCCCACTGGACCATCGACCCGACCGAGGTCCACCAGCAGGTCGTCAAGGCATTCCACGACCCCGACGCCCCACGCCCCGACAGCGTCCTGGTACCCGGCAGCGGCTTCCCCTCCCGGGGCGCCGTCGTCCCCCTGGAACAGGAACTCGGCGTCCCGGTCATCACCTCGAACCAGGCAGTCCTCTGGTACGGACTCCAACTCACCGCGCCCGGGAGCGCCCCGGACCCGGGATCCGCCGGGAGCCTCTTCGGCCGACGTTTCACGTGAAACATCGCTGTGGGGCGGAAGGCCCGTTCAGGCCTCCCGCCCCACAGCGCTACTCATAGAGCCGGACCTCGCCGACCACTCACCTCGCAGGACGTCAACGTCACCGCTGCTCGTCGCGATGCGCGGCCTCCTCCTCGGCCTGCTTGGCCTGCACCTCAGGGTCGAGCACGGACTGACCGCTGCCGTCCACCGACGTCAGCCCGTTCGACTCGGGCACCTCGGTCGCGGCCGGCGGCTCCACCAGCCAGTCCGGGTTGGCCTGCTTGTCCCACCACTTCCAGGCCGCGAAGGCACCGCCCACGATCAGCCCGGTCACCGCCAACGCCTTCGCAAGACGGCCGGCCCTCGCCCGCCGCGCATGCTTACGCGTCAGCTTCTCGATCTCCTTCGGCGATACCTGCCCTCGCAGTGCGGCCAGCGCGGCCACACTGCGGGAAGCGGCCTCGTCCCTCACCGGACCGGCCGCGGCCACGGCCTGCTCGATCCTCGGACGTGAGTAGTCGGCGGCCTGCCGGGCCGCCTTCCGGGTGCGCTCAGCGGCCTCATGGGCAGCCTGGTCGACCTTCGGCGGAACATGCGTACGGGCCTGCTCCAGCCGCGGCGCGAGATGCGCGTCGTACTGAACACGGGCCTGCTCGGCCGCCTGCGACACCCTCGGCGCGAGCCGTACGCGCGCCTCCTGTGCGTAGTGCGCGGCCCTGTCCTTGGCTGTGTCGGCGTAGGGCGCCACCACTTCCGCGGCGTGCAGCACGCTGTCCTTCGCCGAGCCGGTCGCGGCGCGCACGCTGTCGATGCGGGTCACGGGAATCCTCCTCCTCGGTGGCGTACGGTAATTCGACTTTCCACCCTTTTACGGATCATGCATGCCAACTGACGGACAGGCATGTGAGGGCGGGCATACGGGGCAACGGGAGCTTGCCGTCGACAATGCCACGGATCGCCGAGGAGCGCGCCCGGCCCGAGACGACTCGTCCCATTTTCTGCCCACGACCCCTGAACGGGACCTCCACCGAGCCGACGGGCGCCGAACAGCCCGGACCGTGCGAGGATCGGGAGGTCACACGAGGACAACGGAAGGCAGACCGTGGCCGAGCAGCTCTACGCCACCCTGAAGACCAACCAAGGCGACATCGAAATCCGGCTGCTGCCGAACCACGCCCCCAAAACGGTCCGCAACTTCGTCGAACTCGCCCAGGGCGAGCGGGAGTGGACCCACCCCGCCACCGGCGAGAAGTCCTCCAACAGGCTCTACGACGGCACGGTCTTCCACCGGGTGATCAGCGGTTTCATGATCCAGGGCGGTGACCCGCTGGGCAACGGCACCGGCGGCCCCGGCTACCAGTTCGAGGACGAGTTCCACCCCGACCTCTCCTTCAACAAGCCCTACCTCCTGGCCATGGCCAACGCCGGCCCCGGCACCAACGGCTCGCAGTTCTTCGTCACCGTCGGCACCACGACCTGGCTCAACCGCAAACACACCATCTTCGGCGAGGTCACCGACCCCGCCAGCCAGAAGGTCGTCGACGCCATCGCGGACACCCAGACCAACCCGCGCACCGACCGACCCGTGAACGACGTCGTCATCGAGTCGGTCGTCGTGGAGACCCGCCAGAGCTGACACCGGGAACCAAACGCCCCGTCCATCCGTAAGGAGGGACGGGGCGGTTTCATTGCATACGACCTCGCATACGACGACGTAGGGGACGACCTCATGGACCAGGCGCCAGGCAGCCCACAGCAGGAACAGGACCTGCCCGGCTGCTACCGCCACCCCGACCGCGAGACCGGCATCCGCTGCACCCGCTGCGAACGCCCCATCTGCCCCGAATGCATGGTCAGCGCCTCCGTCGGCTTCCAATGCCCCGACTGCGTCCGCGGCGGCTCCGGCACCGGCCACGCCCCCGACGCGGCAACACCCCGCACACTCGCCGGCGGCACGATCACCACCGACCCACGGCTCGTCACCAAGATCCTCATCGGCCTGTGCATCGCCGCGTACTTCGTCCAGCTCTCCGTCGGAGACCGCTTCACCGACAGCTTCGACCTCATCGGACGCGCCTACGTCCCCGTCCTCGGCGACGTCGAAGGCGTGGCCGAAGGCCAGTGGTACCGGCTGCTGACCTCGATGTTCCTCCACGGCAGCTACATCCACATCATCTTCAACATGCTCAGCCTGTGGTGGATCGGCGGCCCCCTGGAAGCAGCGCTCGGCCGCGCCCGCTACCTCGCGCTCTACTTCCTCTCCGGCCTCGCCGGCAGCGCCCTCACCTACCTCCTCGCCGCCCCCAACCAGCCCTCGCTCGGCGCGTCCGGCGCGATCTTCGGCCTCTTCGGCGCCACGGCCGTCCTCATGCGCCGGCTCCAGTACGACATGCGACCCGTCATCGCCCTCCTGGTGATCAACCTGATCTTCACCTTCGGCTGGTCGAACATCTCCTGGCAGGCCCACATCGGCGGCCTCGTGGGCGGCGTCGTCATCGGCTACGCCATGGTCCATGCCCCGCGCGAGCGCCGCGCCCTCGTCCAGTACGGCACCTGCGCGCTGGTCCTCGTCGCGGTCGTCGTCATGACGCTGGTGCGCACCACTCAGCTCACCTGAGCGTGAACAGCCCGGTTGTCCACAGCGGGTTGCGAATCTTGTGCACAGTGTGCGCGAACAACTGTGCCCCCTGTCGCTGACCCGTGTTTCCGCAGGTCAGGCAGGGGGCGAACAGGTATGCGGGGGCCGGTGTGGCAGTCGTACCGGCGTCAACCCTCTGTGAGTTATCCACAGATCGTCGTTCTTTTGTCCCCAGGTAGCCTGTGGATATTTTTTCGATCTGTGGATAACTCAGTGAACAGCCCTGGGCAGAGCTACTTCCACTGCGTGGAGACGCCGAATCCGGCGGCGATGAAGCCGAAGCCCACCACGATGTTCCAGTTGTCCAACGCGTCGAGGGGCAGCGAGCCGTCCGTCACATAGAAGACGACGATCCAGGCCAGCCCGATGACGAACAGGGCCAGCATGACGGGCGCGACCCAGGCGCGGCTGTTCAGCTTGATGCTGGTCGCCTGCTTCGCCGGCGGCGGCGTGTAATCGGCCTTCTTGCGGATACGTGACTTCGGCACGAGGGTCTCTCCTGTCGATGCGCTGCGTGGCCGCGCAGGTAGCTGGGTCGGGCTCGGGGCAGCGTACAAGGGGACACTTAGTGCTCCCCCGGGCGTCCGTTAGCGTAGTGCTTCCGCGGCGCCGAAGGAGATAAGGGTACGTTGAGCAATTCTGCCAACCCCCAGGGGATGGAATCCACCCCTGTCCGCGGCCGACGTTTCCGGCCCGTCCGGCTGCTCACGGTGGCCGTCTTCGCGCTCGCCGGCCTCATTTTCTTCACGAGCTTCAATACGGCCAAGGGCACCAATATCCGCACGGATGCCTCGCTGCTGAAGCTTTCCGACCTGATCCTGGAGCGCAGCCACAAGAACGGACAGCTCGACGAGTCCAACGGTGCCCTGCGGGACGACGTGGAGGCGCTGGCCGAGCGGGACGACGGCTCCACGCGGGCCGAGGACGAGAAGCTGACGGCGCTGGAGAAGAAGGCGGGCACCCAGAAGCTGAAGGGCGAGGCGGTCAGCGTCACGCTCAACGACGCCCCGCCGGACGCGACGGCCAAGCTCCCCGGCTATCCGGAGCCGCAGCCCGACTACCTGGTCATCCACCAGCAGGATCTCCAGGCCGTGGTGAACGCGCTGTGGCAGGGCGGCGCCCAGGGCATCAAGGTCATGGACCAGCGGCTGATCTCCACCAGCGCCGTGCGCTGTGTGGGCAACACGCTCATCCTCCAGGGCCGGGTCTACTCACCGCCGTACAAGATCACGGCGGTCGGGGACCCGGAGAAGCTGAGGCAGTCGCTGGCCGCCAGCAAGGCGATCCAGAACTACATGGTCTACGTCAACGTCTACGGCCTCGGATGGAAAGTCGAGGACGACGGCACGGTGACTCTGCCCGGCTACTCGGGCACAGTGGATCTGCAGTACGCCAAGCCTGTGGAGTAGGTCTCTCCGGGAGCCGCCGGTGCGTGTACGTCTCGTCATCAGGACCCTCAGCGAACTCTGCATCACCGTCGGCGCGGTCATAGTCCTCTTCGTCGTGTACGTGCTCTTCTGGACCGGCGTGAAGGCCGACGACGTCATGGGTGAGCAGATCGACCAGCTCCAGGAGCAGTGGTCGAAGGGGAGTGTCGAGCAGCCGAAGGGCACGGGGGGTTCCCCGTCGTCGGCGAGTCCGCCCGCCCCGGCGCCGTACAAGAACGGCAAGGCCTTCGCGATCATGTACATCCCGCGTCTTGGTTTCACGTGGAACAAGCCCGTGCTGGAGGGCACCGGCGTCGGCACGCTGAAGAAGGGCCTCGGTCACTACGCGCGCACCGCGCAGCTGGGTGGGGAGGGCAACTTCTCGGTGGCGGGGCATCGGCGGACGTACGGCGACCCGTTCAAGGACTTTCCGAAGCTGCGGCGCGGGGACGCGGTGGTGCTGACGGACGGGACGACCTGGTTCACGTATCGGATCGACAAAGGGCCCTACAAAACCGTTCCCACGGACGTTGAGGTGATCGATCCTGTGCCACGTAAGTCGGGGTACAAGAGGTCGGGCCGCTATCTCACCCTGACCACGTGCGATCCGGAGTGGGGTCACAGCCACCGCCTGATCGTGTGGGCACATCTGGACTCCACACAGCCTGTGGAGGCAGGGAAACCAGCGGCCCTGCGCCGTTAGTCTGGTGCGGTACGGCGTGAGTCTGGTGCCGTGGTGCGACGGAAGGGACGGCATGTACGGCTGGATCTGGCGGCATCTGCCGGGGAACGCGTGGGTGAAGGCGCTGCTCTCACTCGTGCTGGCGCTTGCTGTGGTCTACGTCCTCTTCCAGTACGTCTTCCCGTGGGCGGAGCCGCTGCTGCCCTTCAACGATGTGACGGTGGACAACCAGTGAGTGCGCGGATTCTCGTCGTCGACAACTACGACAGCTTCGTTTTCAACCTGGTGCAGTACCTGTACCAGCTGGGCGCCGAGTGCGAGGTGCTGCGCAACGACGAGGTGTCGACGGCGCACGCCCAGGACGGTTTCGACGGTGTTCTGCTCTCGCCGGGTCCGGGCACGCCGGAGGAGGCGGGCGTCTGCATCGAGATGGTCCGCCACTGTGCGGCGACCGGGGTGCCGGTGTTCGGTGTCTGCCTGGGCATGCAGTCGATGCAGGTGGCGTACGGCGGGGTCGTGGACCGGGCGCCTGAGCTGCTGCACGGCAAGACGTCCTTGGTGGAGCACGAGGGCAAGGGTGTGTTCGCGGGCCTGCCGACTCCGTTCACGGCCACCCGCTACCACTCGCTGGCGGCGGAGCCGGAGACGGTCCCGGCCGAGCTGGAGGTCACGGCCCGGACGCACGACGGCATCATCATGGGCCTCCGCCACCGCGAACTGCCCGTCGAGGGCGTCCAGTTCCATCCCGAGTCGGTGCTCACCGAGCACGGTCACCAGATGCTGGCCAACTGGCTGGTGGAGTGCGGCGACCAGGGTGCGGTGGCGCGATCTGCGGGGCTGGCCCCGGTGGTGGGCAGGGCCACGGCGTGACCGCGCTGCGCCCCGAGCGCGAGTCGGAGGCCTCGTACGGGGAGCAGCAGCCGTACGAGTCCTACGAGCCTTATGTGCCGCCCGTCGACGAAGAGACGGTGGCACTCAGGCTCTCCGACCTGCCGGAGCGAATAGGTGAGCCTACGTCGCCCTCTGGCGTCTCATCTGTACCAGCAGCATCCGGAACCATTCCGGGCGGCCGTGCGGCCCGGAGAAAGGCCGCCAAGCGGCGTGGCGGGCGTCACGGGGGCAGACCGGCGGAGCCGGCCGTCTCGGAGGAAGTGCCGGAGGAGTCCTCCTCCCCGCTTTCCCGGGTCGAGGCCCGCCGCAGGGCGAAGGCCCGCAAGCCCAGTCCCGGGGTGCTCGCGAGCCGGGCGATCGGTGAGGTGTTCATCACCACCGGCGTGCTGATGCTGCTGTTCGTCACGTACCAGTTGTGGTGGACGAACGTCCGGGCGCATGCGCAGGCCGGCAAGGAGGCGAGCAACCTCCAGGAGGAGTGGGAGAGCGGGAAGCGGGCGCCGGGGGAGTTCGAGCCCGGGCAGGGTTTCGCCCTCCTCCACATTCCCAAGCTGGATGTGGTGGTGCCGATAGCGGAGGGCGTCAGCAACAAGAAGGTGCTCGACCGGGGCATGGTGGGTCACTACTCCGAGGGCGCGTTGAAGACGGCGATGCCGAGCGCGAAGAGCGGCAACTTCGGGCTGGCGGGCCACCGCAACACGCATGGCGAGCCGTTCCGGTACATCAACCGCCTGAGCAAGGGCGACGAGATCGTCGTCGAAACTCAGGACGACTACTTCGTGTACAAGATGACGTCGTCGCTTCCGGTGACGTCGCCGAGCAACACGAGTGTGCTGAACCCGGTGCCGCCGCAGTCGGGTTTCACGGCGCCGGGTCGCTACATCACGCTCACCACCTGCACGCCGGAGTTCACCAGCAAGTACCGGTTGATCGTCTGGGGCAAGATGGTCGAGGAACGGCCGCGCAGCAAGGGCAAGCCGGATGCGCTCGTCAATTAAGGGCAGATGACCAAGTGGCAGCCACCACCGACCACCAGGAGCACACCGACACGCCCCCTTCCGCTGCGCGTCGGCGCCGCGGTACGGGCCGGATCGCGATGGCGATCAGTGTCTTCGGTGAACTCCTCATCACCGCGGGCCTGGTGTTGGGCCTTTTCGTCGTGTACTCGCTGTGGTGGACGAACGTCATCGCGGATCGCGCGGCCGACAAACAGGCCGACAAGGTCCGCGACAACTGGGCCCAGAACACGGGGCCGGGAGCCCTGGACACCGGCGCCGGCATCGGCTTCCTGCACGTCCCGGCGATGAAGAACGGCGAGGTCCTGGTCGAGAAGGGCACGTCGACGAAGATCCTCAACGACGGTGTGGCGGGCTACTACACGGACCCGGTGAAGGCCACGCTCCCGGCGTCCGACAAGGACGGCAACTTCTCCCTCGCCGCCCACCGCGACGGCCACGGCGCCAAGTTCCACAACATCGACAAGATCGAGAAGGGCGACCCGATCGTCTTCGAGACGAAGGACAAGTGGTACGTCTACAAGGCGTACGCGATCCTCCCGGAGACGTCGAAGTACAACGTGAAGGTGCTTGGGGCCATCCCGAAGGAGTCGGGCAAGAAGAAGGCCGGCAAGTACATCACGCTGACCACCTGCACGCCGGTGTACACGTCGCGGTACCGGTATGTGGTGTGGGGGGAGTTGGCGCGGGTGGAGAAGGTGGATGGGGAGCGGACGTTGCCGAAGGAACTGCGCTGACTGAGCTCCTTGAAGGAGCCCGGTCGCCTAGCATG
>JABFXD010000572.1 GCA_013361925.1 Streptomyces sp.
GGTCAACTCGTCGGTGAGGGTGGCGCCGACGCGGCTCGTGATGAGGGAGACCAGCACGGACGTACCGAGCGCGCCGCCGATCTGGAGCGCGGTCGCCTGGAGACCGCCCGCCACTCCACCGTCCTTCACGGGCGCGTTGCCGACGATCGCGTCGGAGGAGGACGCCATCACCATGCCGACGCCCAGACCGAGGGCGATGAACGGCGGCCACATGGTGGTGTACGAGGAGTCCGCGCTCCAACTCAGCATGGTGAAGCAGGCGATGGCCTGGAGCGCCATGCCGAGCGGCATCGTCAGGCGCGGGCCGAAGCGGTCCGTGAGCGCGGCGCCCAGCGGGGAGGCCACGACCGAGGCCAGGCTCAGCGGCAGGGTGCGGACACCGGCCTCGACGGGGGAGAAGCCGCGCACGTTCTGCAGGTACAGCATGACGAAGAAGATCACGCCGAGCAGTACGAAGAAGTTCAGCGCGGTGATGACCGTGCCGATCGTCAGCGCCGGGTTGCGGAACAGCCGCATCGGGAGGAGCGGGGAGGCCACCCGGGTCTCGTACCGGCCGAAGAGCACCAGGATCAGTACGCCTGCCGCGATGGCGCCCAGCGTGCCGCCCGAAGTCCAGCCCCACGTCTCGCCCTTGACCACTCCGAAGACGACGGCGAGCAGGCCGAGCGCGAGGAGAGCGACGCCGGCGATGTCGAACTTCTCGTTCGCGGCGGCCGTGTTCCTGCTCTGCGGCAGGACAGCCGCGCTGAAGACGAGCGCCACGACACCGATGGGCGCGTTGATGTAGAAGACGGACTCCCAGTTGACGTGCTGCACCAACAGGCCGCCGACTATGGGGCCGAGGGCCGTCGACACCGAGGAGACCATCGCCCAGATGCCGACCGCCATCCCGAACTTCTTCGGCGGGAACACCGCGCGCAGCATGCCCAGGGTGTTCGGCATCAGCAGCGCGCCGAAGAAGCCCTGCACCGCGCGGAAGACGATGACGCCGGTGATCGAGCCGGACAGGCCGATGGCGACGGACGCGGCGGTGAAGCCCGCGACGCCGATCAGATAGAAGGTGCGGCGGCCGAAGCGGTCACCGAGCTTGCCGCCGAGGATCAGGGCCGCGGCGAGCGCCAGGAGATAGGAGTTGGTGACCCACTGGAGGTCGGCGGTGGAGGCGTTCAGGTCCCGGCCGATCTCCGGGTTGGCGATCGAGACGACCGAGCCGTCGAGGCCGACCATGAAGAGGCCGAAGGCGACGGCTATGAGGGTGAGCCAGGGGTTGGCGCGCGGACCGCGAGGTGACGCGGTGGCGTCCGTAGGGGTGCTCAGGGTGGCGGAGGGCATGGCTGTGCCTGTCCTTCGTGAGGGCGTGAGTGATCAGCGGGCGTGGGTGTGGAGACGTCCGCTGAGCGACTCGAGTGCGCCCAACGCCGAGCCGAGGGCGTCCAGTTCACCGTCGGTGAGGGCACGCAGGGCGCGCGCGAGATGGGCGCCCCCCAGCTGGTTGACCTCGGTGAGGCGCTGCCGGGAGGTCGGCGTGAGATGGAGGTGCGCGACCCGCTTGTCGGCGGGGTCCTGCCGGCGCTCCAGAAGGCCCAGCTCGGTCATCTGCGTGACGAGCGCGCTCACGTTGTTCGGCTTCATCAGCAGGGCGTCCGCGGTCTCGCGTACGGTCACGCCCTCGTGCGCCTCGACATGGCGCAGCAGGGCCAGCTGGGCCTCGGGCGGCTTGGGGTGCGGGAAGTCCTGGCCGACCTGGCGGTCCAGGGCGCGGTAGAGGGCGGGCAGGCATGCCGCGAGGCCTGCGGCCACGTGGTCGATGTCCTGGCGCATGAGGCGAGGGTAAGTATGTCTCGATACCTATGTCAACATAGCTAATCCCGCCCCGGACATGCGTGTGGGGCGACCCGCAAGGGCCGCCCCACGTCAAGCGATCAGGTCATCAGACCAGGTCGAAGCGGTCCGCGTTCGAGACCTTGACCCACGCCGCGACGAAGTCCTTCACGAACTTCTCCTTCGCGTCGTCGGCCGCGTACACCTCGGCCAGCGCCCGCAGCTCGGAGTTCGAGCCGAAGACCAGGTCGGCACGGGTGCCGGTCCACTTGACCTCGCCGGTGGCGTCGTCGCGGGACTCGAAGACCGTCTGGTCCTCGGAGACGGCGGTCCAGGTCTGGCCCAGGTCGAGCAGGTTGACGAAGAAGTCGTTCGTCAGCTTGCCCGGGGTCTTCGTGAGGACGCCGTGCGCGGTCTTCTGGTAGTTGGCGCCCAGGACGCGCAGACCGCCGACGAGGACGGTCAGCTCGGGAGCGCTCAGGCCCAGCAGGTTCGCCCTGTCCAGCAGCAGGAACTCGGCCGGCAGGCGGTTGCCCTTGCCGAGGTAGTTGCGGAAGCCGTCGGCGGTGGGCTCGAGCGCGGCGAAGGACTCCGCGTCCGTGTGCTCGTCCGTGGCGTCCACGCGACCCGGGGTGAAGGGCACCTCGATGTCGTGACCGGCGTCCTTGGCGGCCTTCTCGACACCGGCGGCACCGCCGAGGACGATCAGGTCGGCGATCGAGACCTTCTTGGCGCCGGTGTTGAACCCGGCCTGGATGCCTTCGAGGACGCGCAGCACCTGGGCCAGCTCGTCGGGCTCGTTGACCTCCCAGCCGGCCTGCGGCTGGAGGCGGATACGGGCGCCGTTGGCACCGCCGCGCTTGTCGCTGTTGCGGTACGTCGAGGCCGACGCCCACGCGGTGGACACCAGCTGCGCGACCGACAGACCGGACTCGAGCAGCTTGGCCTTGAGCGCCGCGACGTCGGCGGCGTCGATGGCCTCGCCCTCGGCCTCCGGCAGCGGGTCCTGCCACAGCAGGGTCTCCGCCGGGACCTCGGAGCCGAGGTACAGCGACTTCGGGCCCATGTCACGGTGGGTCAGCTTGAACCAGGCGCGGGCGAAGGCGTCCGCGAACTGGTCGGGGTTCTCGTAGAAGCGACGCGAGATCTGCTCGTAGACCGGGTCGAAGCGCAGCGACAGGTCGGTGGTGAGCATCGTCGGGAGCTTCTTCTTCGACGCGTCGTGGGCGTCGGGGATGATCGCCTCGGCGTTCTTGGCGACCCACTGGTGGGCGCCGGCCGGGCTCGCCGACAGCTCGTACTCGTACTCGAAGAGGTTCTTGAAGAACCCGTTGCTCCACTGGGTCGGCGTGGCGGTCCAGGTGACCTCCAGGCCGGAGGTGATCGCGTCGCCGCCCTTGCCGGTGCCGTAGGTGCTGGCCCAGCCGAGGCCCTGCGCCTCGATCGGGGCGGCCTCGGGGTCGGCGCCGACGTTGTCGGCCGGGCCGGCGCCGTGGGTCTTGCCGAAGGTGTGGCCACCGGCGATGAGGGCGACGGTCTCCTCGTCGTTCATCGCCATCCGGCGGAAGGTCTCACGGATGTCGCGGGCCGCGGCGATCGGGTCCGGGTTGCCGTTGGGGCCCTCGGGGTTGACGTAGATGAGGCCCATCTGGACGGCGCCGAGCGGGCTCTCCAGCTCACGGTCGCCCGTGTAGCGCTGGTCGTCGAGCCAGACCTTCTCGGGACCCCAGTAGACGTCCTCCTCCGACTCCCAGACGTCCTCGCGGCCGCCGCCGAAGCCGAAGGTCTCGAAGCCCATGGACTCCAGGGCCACGTTGCCGGCGAGGATCATCAGGTCGGCCCAGGACAGGCTCTGGCCGTACTTCTTCTTCACGGGCCACAGCAGTCGGCGGGCCTTGTCCAGGTTGCCGTTGTCCGGCCAGCTGTTCAGCGGGGCGAAGCGCTGCTGGCCGGCGCCGGCGCCGCCACGGCCGTCGCTGATGCGGTAGGTGCCCGCGCTGTGCCAGGCCATCCGGACCATGAAGGGGCCGTAGTGACCGAAGTCGGCCGGCCACCAGTCCTTGGAGTCCGTCAGGACCTCGGCGATGTCCTGTTTCACGGCCGCCAGGTCCAGGGCCTGGAACGCCGCCGCGTAGTCGAACTCCTCACCGAGCGGGTTCGCCACGGCGGGGTTCTTGGCCAGGATCTTCAGGTTGAGTCGCTCCGGCCACCACTGGCGGTTGCCACCGCCCTGGGTGGGGTGCAGGGCGCGGTCGTGCGCCACGGGGCACTTGCCCTCGGGGGCGGCGTTGCTCTCGGACATGGGGGAATCCTTCCGGACGGGGCGGATCGTTGGAGCTCAGGAACGGGGAGCTCGGAAAAACAGGGAGCTCAGGAACTGCTGGTGGACGAGCAGGCGGGGCACAGGCCCCAGTAGATGACCTCGGCCTCGTCGACGGTGAAGCCGCGGTCGTCCGCTGCGGTCAGACAGGGGGCATGACCGACCGCGCAGTCGACGTCGACGACGACACCGCACGACCGGCACACCAGGTGGTGGTGGTTGTCGCCGACCCGACCCTCGAAGCGGGCGGGGCTGCCCGGCGGCTCGATACGGCGCACCAGCCCGGCCGTGGTCAGCGCGTGGAGGGCGTCGTACACGGCCTGAAGCGATATGTGACCGACCCGGTCGCGCACACCCTCGGCGATCATCTCGACGCCGAGGTGGTCCCCGGCGCGGACGGTCTCCAGCAGGGCGACCCGGGCGGCCGTCACCCGCAGGCCGGCACCGCGCAGCTCATCGGCGGGGGTCGGGGTCCGGGGTGCGGTCATGCGGACAACCTACCGCGCTAAACACGAATAGTTCAAGAAAAGGAATGCTCCCAGTTTGATGGCGCGCACGTTGACCGGAAGAGAACCCCTGGGGGTACAGGGGCGCGGGGGATCACCGCCTCAGCAACCGCGCCGCCCCGATCGCCGCACCGGCCACCGCCGCCCCGCTCCCCGCCAGCGCGAGCGCCTGGGCCCGGCGTCCCGGAGGCGCGGGGCGGGCGCCCGGGGCCACCCCGTACGCACTGCCGTGAGCGCCGCCGTCCGGCAGCCCCACCGCCAGCAGCTCCGCGAGATGCACCGCCTCGTGGCCGCCGCTGTCGAACTCGGCGATCTGGGTGCGGCAGCTGAAACCGTCGGCCAGGACCACCGTCTCCGGGGCGGCCTCCCGCAGCCTCGGCAGCAGGACGCGCTCCGCGCAGGCCTCGCTGACGTCCAGGTGGCCCGGCTCGAAGCCGAAGTTCCCGGCCAGCCCGCAGCAGCCGGAGTCCAGCCGCTCGGCGTCGACACCGGCGCGGTGCAGGAGCTCGGCGTCGGCGTCCCAGCCGAGGACCGCGTGCTGATGGCAGTGCACCTGGGCCAGGGCGCGCGCGGACCGCTCCGGGACCTGCGGCGGCGCGTAGCCGGGGGAGTGCTCGGTGAGCAGCTCCGCCAGCGTCACCGTCCTCTCGCGCAGCCGCCGTACGTCCCGGTCGCCGGGGAACAGGTCGCCCGCGTCGGAGCGGAACACCGCCGAACAGCTCGGCTCCAGCGTGACCACGAGCCCGCCGTCCCGCACATGCGGCGCGAGACGTCGTACGGTACGGCCCAACACCCGCTCGGCGACGCCGAGTTGCCCGGTGGAGATCCAGGTCAGCCCGCAGCACAGTGGCTCGGTGGGCAGCTCCACCCGCCAGCCCGCGTGCTCCAGCAGGGCCACGGCGGCCCGGCCGACGTGCGGATGGAAGTGGTTGGTGAAGGTGTCCGGCCACAGCAGGACGCTCCCGCGCGCACCGTCGCCGTACGGCTCATGGCGGGCGAACCACTGTTGCAGCGTCTCCCCGGCGAACAGCGGGATCTCCCGGTCCTCGACCCCGGCGGCGGCCACGGCCGCCCTCGACAGGACCGGGGCGTGGGTGAGCGCGTTCACGGCCGGACCGAGCCGGGAGCGGCCCACGGTCTGCGCCACCAGCGGCAGCCACCCCATCGAGAGGTGCGCACGGGGCCTGCGCCACCAGCGGCCCTCGTAGTGATGGGAGAGGAACTCCGCCTTGTACGTCGCCATGTCGACGTCGGCCGGACAGTCGCTCTTGCAGCCCTTGCAGGCCAGACACAGGTCGAGCGCGTCGTGCACCGCCTGCGAACGCCACCCGTCCTGGATCGCGCTGTCGCCATGACCGTCGAGCATCTCGAACAGCAGCCGGGCCCGGCCCCGCGTGGAGTGCTCCTCCTCCCGCGTGACCTGGTACGACGGGCACATCACCGAACCCTCGCTGGTCAGCTGCCGGCATTTGCCCACGCCCACACAGCGGTTGGCGGCCTCGGCGAAGGAGCCGCCGTCGTCCGGGAACCGGAAATGCAGGTCCTTCGGGGCGTACGGGGCCCAGTCAGCGCCGAGCCTGAGGTTCTCGTCGAGGCGGTACGGTGCCACGACCTTCCCCGGGTTCATCCGGTTGAGCGGGTCGAAGGCGCCCTTCAACTCCTCGAAGGCGGCGACCAGTCGCTCCCCGAACATGCGCGGCAGCAGCTCGCCCCGGCTCTGCCCGTCGCCGTGCTCACCGGAGAACGAGCCGCCGAACTCGGCGACCAGATCGGCCGCCCGCTCCATGAACCGCCGGTACGCGGCCACCCCGTCGGCCGAGTACAGGTCGAAGGGGATCCGGGTGTGCACGCACCCCTGCCCGAAGTGGCCGTAGAGACTGGGTCCGGTGTCGCTGAGATACCCGAACTCGTCGTACAGGTGCCGCAGTCTGCGCAGATAGTCGCCGAGCCGCTCGGGCGGCACCGCCGAGTCCTCCCAGCCCTCGAAGGTGTCGGGCCGGCCCGGGATGTGCGCGGTGGCGCCGAGGCCGGCCTCGCGGACCTGCCACAACTCCGCCTCGTGGGACGGGTCGTCGAGGAAGGCGACCGTGGCATCGTGCTCGGACTCGTGCAGCCCGTCCAGCATCCGGTGCGCGTGCTCGTCGGACTCCTCGACCGTGTCACCGCCGAACTGCACCATCAAATAGGCGTTTCCGTCGGGGAGTTGGGCGCGCGCCTTGGGGTTGAGACGCTTGATCCGCTCGTCCCTGATCAGCCGTGAGTCGACGCCTTCGAGTGCGATGGGCTCGTACGGCAGGATCGTGGGTACGGCGTCGGCGGCCGTGTCGATGTCCGGGAAGCCCAGGACGACCAGCGTCTGTTCCCTCACCACCGGCACCAACTTCAGTTCGGCGCGCAGGACGGTCACCAGCGTCGACTCGCTGCCGACGAGCAGGCCGGCTACGTCGAAGCCGTGCTCGGGCAGGAGGGAGTCGAGGTTGTAGCCGGAGACGCGGCGGGGGATGTCCGGGAAGCGGTCGCGGATCTCGTCGGCGTGGGTGTCGCGGAGGGTGCGCAGGTGCCGGTAGAGGGTGGCGCGCAGGTCGCCCTGCCGCTCGATGGCGGCGTACTCCTCGTCGCTGGTCGGCCCGCACCAGAACCGGGTGCCGTCGTAGAGGAGCACCTCCAGCCGGGCGATGTTGTCCACGACCTTGCCGTACGCCTGGGCGGTGGCGCCGCAGGAGTTGTTGCCGATCATGCCGCCGAGCGTGCAGTTGGCGTGCGTGGCCGGTTCCGGGCCGAACCGGAGGCCGATGGAGGCCAGTTGGCGGTTGAGCTCGTCCAGGACGATGCCGGGCTGGACGACGCAGGTACGGGCGTCGGGATCCACGGATTCGAGCCGGCCGCAGTACTTCGACCAGTCGATCACCACCGCGGTGTTGGTGCACTGACCGGCGAGGCTGGTGCCGCCGCCCCGGGAGAGGACGGGGGCGTCGTACTCCCGGGCGACCGCCACGGCCTCGGCCGCGGCCTCGGGGGTACGCGGCACGACCACGCCGATCGGCGTCTGCCGGAAGTTGGAGGCATCGGTGGAGTAGGCGGCACGGGACCCGGCATCGAAGCGGACCTCGCCGTCCACGCGGTGACGGAGAGCTGATTCCAGGGTGGGCATGGACGCCG
>JABFXD010000782.1 GCA_013361925.1 Streptomyces sp.
CGCCGCCGACCTCGCCCCGCTCCCGCGGGCCGAGAAGGACGACGCGCTGCTGGCCATCGCGGACGCCCTGGAAGTCCGTACGAGCGAAATCGTCGAGGCCAACGCCAAGGACATCGCCAAGGCGCGTGAGGCCGGCACCAGCGAGACCGTCATCGACCGCCTCACCCTCACGCCCGAGCGGGTCCGGGCCATCGCCTCGGACGTCCGGGACGTCGTCGCACTGCCCGACCCGGTCGGCGAGGTGGTACGGGGATCGACGTTGCCGAACGGCATCGACCTGCGCCAGGTCCGCGTCCCGCTCGGCGTCGTCGGCATCATCTACGAGGCCCGCCCGAACGTGACGGTGGACGCCGCCGCGCTCTGCCTCAAGTCCGGCAACGCCGTCCTGCTGCGCGGCTCGGCCTCCGCGTACGAGTCCAACACCGCCCTCGTCCGGGTCCTGCGCGACGCCGTGGGCGGGGCGGGGCTGCCCGCCGACGCCGTCCAGCTGGTGCCCGGCGAGAGCCGCGAGAGCGTACGCGAGCTGATGCGGGCCCGCGGCCTGGTCGACGTGCTCATCCCGCGCGGCGGCGCCTCCCTCATCCGGACCGTGGTCAACGAGTCGATCGTCCCCGTCATCGAGACCGGCACCGGCAACTGCCACGTCTACGTCGACGCCCACGCCGACCTCGACATGGCGATCGACATCCTGATCAACTCCAAGGCGCAGCGCCCCAGCGTCTGCAACTCCGCCGAGACCCTCCTCGTCCACCAGGACATCGCCCCCGAGTTCCTGCCGCGCGCCCTGGACGCCCTCGCGGAGGCCGGCGTCACGGTGCACGCCGACGACCGGGTCATGGCGTACGCCAAGGACTCCGAGGCGACCGTGGTGGAGGCCACGGCGGAGGACTGGGAGACCGAGTACCTCTCCTACGACATCGCCGCGGCCGTCGTCGACTCCCTGGACCGGGCCGTCGAGCACATCCGGCTGTGGACCTCCGGCCACACCGAGGCCATCGTGACGACCTCGCAGCAGGCCGCCCGCCGCTTCACCCAGCTGGTCGACTCCACCACCGTCGCCGTGAACGCCTCCACCCGCTTCACCGACGGCGGCCAGTTCGGCTTCGGCGCCGAGATCGGCATCTCCACGCAGAAGCTGCACGCCCGCGGCCCGATGGGCCTGCCGGAGCTGACCAGCACCAAGTACATCGTCACCGGCGACGGGCACGTACGCCGCTGAGGCGTGCGCCTATGAATTTCCGTACCGTCTGCCCAAAATGACCCCCCAGGTCTACTCTGGATCCGTGCCGGAGGACGTGGGGGGTACGCCGTTCCCTGACGGCTGGGAGCCCGACGACGACCACGACCGCGGGGTGTCGGACGAAGAGTTCGCCTCCGTGGTCTTCGACGAGGCCTTCATACGGGCGGCCGTGGTGCACGAGCCGACCGCCGTCGAACGCCTCCTGGCCGCCGCCCAGGCGAGAGCGGAGGCCTCCGAGGCCGAGGCCCGCCGCGCCCACCGCCGCGGCGAGCGCTACGAGGACGCGTACGGCGCCGAGGCCCGCGCCGGGTTCGACCACGACCCCGACTTCGACGACCTGGACGACACCGACATCCTCGAAGGCCGCTTCGGCGCCCCGGGGACGTACGGCAAACAGGTCCGCTGGCACCGCCCCGTCGCCTGGATGCTGGCGCTCGTGATGGGCATCGGCATGGTCACGCTCGCCTTCACGGCGGTCTACCGGGGCGCGTCCTCGAACAGCCGGGACCAGGTCCCGTCGCCGCCCGCCACCACCGGTCTGGAGCAGGGCGGCGCGGCGACCCCCTCCGCCTCCGCCGACTACTCCCAGCCGGCCTTCTCCGCGGTCCCCAAGTCACCCTGAACGCCCGTTGGGCACGCGCTGACGGTCCTGGTGAGAACCTGTCAGAACTTGTCGTGCGGCGGGGCGTTTACCTGAGCTTCCGGAGACCTACCCTGAAGGTATGGGAGGGCCTGGAGAACCACCTGAGGGTGCACCCGAGGGCGGCCCCGGGGGTGCTGAGGACGAGTACCGGTCCGTCGTCTTCGACGAGTCGTTCGTCCGTGCTGCCCGGCTCCAGGAGTACTCCGCCGAGGAGCGCATCGCCGACCACGCCCCGGCCGTCCGACGCCGCCCACCGATGCGCCGGGGACTGTCCCGGCAGGCCCTCGTCCTGGTCCTGCTGATCGCCCTCGCCTTCGGCACGGCGATCTACATGGGCGTACGGCACCCCTACCAGACCCCCGCCCCCGTACGGGACGTCTCCCTGCCGCTCCAGACGACCGTCGTCCCGCTCGCCCCGGTGGGCAGGGTGCCGGGCGCGGCCGACGCGGAGTATCTGTACGACCACAGCCCCGCCGCGCAGTTCCGGATCGGCGCCGCCGGGATCACGCTGCCCGCCGCGCGGGACACCTCGCACTTCTCCGAGACCCAGGTGATGAGCGCGCTGGACACGGTCAAGGAGTACCTGGTCCGGTCCGCGCTCTACCCGGAGGTGCTCACCGGCGGCGAGACCCGCCCCGTCCGCGTCCTGCTCCCCGCCGACCAGCACCTCCAGTTCGACGAGAGCCTGAGCCATCCCGCCGCGGACGGCCGGCACGCGGTGACCGGATGGCTGGTCCGCTTCGACGCCAGGACCGTGCGGCTGGCCGATCCGCAGATCCGGGTCAGCGGGACGCTGGCGGTCAGCGAGACCGAGTCCACGATGCTGGAGGTGACCGCGGACCACACGTACGTGTACGCGCTGCGGTCCGCCGACGCCGGTGCCAAGGCGGAGACCTCGTTGTTCACCGTCCGGCGTGAGCTGCACTTCCGGTTCGACCGGGAGGACGTGCGGCTGCACCAGGCGCAGCTGTCCACGTCGTATGTGCAGGCCGGGCCGTTGTCCTGCGGGGACAACGCGGCGGACGTGCTGAGTCCGTTGCTGGCGGGGCAGACGGCGAAGGCGGGTGGGCCGGTGGGGACCGATCCGTTCGCCACGGATCGGGCTACGGCGGTGTGCGGGACGTTGGCTTCGGGGGCGTTGCCCAAGGGGTGACGCCGGGTGGGGTGAGGGTGCCCAGGCGCCGTAGGGGTGCTGAGGTGTGGCGGGTGCGGCGCCGTCGTGGCTGGTCGCGCAGTTCCCCGCGCCCCTGAGGGCGTCGCCCCTCCCGGCGTTTCTCAGTCCTCGTCCGTTTCCCTCGGGGGCTGTTCCTGGTTCTGGTCCTTCGGGTTGGTGGTCGTGAAGCCGCCGAAGCCTCGCCTCACCCTGCCGCCCAGGTCGCCGGCGCCGCCCGCGATGTCCGTGACCAGCTTCATCAGGGGGTCCTTGGAGGACTTGACGTTGCTCGCGTAGCTCGCCGCCGACTCGCGGAAGGAGTCGGTGACCGAGGTGTCCTTGTCCTCGGTGCGGCGCGGGTAGTGGCCGTCCATCAGGCGCTGGAAGTCGCGGGACTCCGACCACCTCTTCAGCTCGGCCGCCCGGACCGTGGTGAAGGGGTGGCTGCGGGGGAGCACGTTCAGGATCTTCAGGACCGAGTCGCGCAGGTCGCCGCCGGCCTCGTACTCCTCGGCCTGCTTCAGGAACGCGTCCACGTTCATCTCGTGCAGGTGGTGGCCGCCGGCCAGCTTCATCAGGCCGCGCATCGAGGCCCTGAGGTCCTGGCCGACCAGCAGACCCGCGCGGTCCGCGGACAGCTCCGACTTGCGGAACCACTCGCGCAGCGCCGTCACGATCGCCATGATCGCGATGTTGCCCAGCGGGATCCACGCCACCCTGAGGGCGAGGCTCGTCAGGAAGAGCAGGATGGTGCGGTAGACGGAGTGACCGGACAGGGCGTGGCCCACCTCGTGGCCGACGACGGCCCGCATCTCCTCCTCGTCGAGCAGGTCGACGAGGCCGGTCGTCACGACGATGATCGGCTCGTCCAGGCCGATGCACATCGCGTTCGGCTTCGGGTCCTGGCTCACGTACATCGGCGGGACCTTCTCCAGGTCCAGGATGTAACAGGCGTCCCGCAGCATGTCGTTGAGGTACGCGAACTGCTGGTCCGACACCCGCACCGAGTCGGAGAGGAAAAGGAGCCTGAGGCTCCGCTCGGGCAGCAGACCGCTGAGCGCCTTGAAGACCGTGTCGAACCCGCTCAGCTTGCGCAGCGCCACCAGGGCGGAGCGGTCGGCGGGGTGCTCGTACGCCCGCGAGGAGATCCCGGGGAAGCGCCTGCGCTGCCTGCTCGGCACGTTCTCATGGCCGTTGCCCTGGCCGTTGTCGTGCCCGTTCTGCTCGTGGCCGTCGTCGGACATGTCTTCCCCCATGTGCGTGAGTGTGATCCTTTGCGGACCCTTGTGCGGCCTTTTGCGCCCCCGAAGCAGAGCCCAGCCTAGGCGGAGATACGGTGGACGGGCAGTACAGCGAAGGAGTCCCGTCATGGAGCACAGCCCCGCGTCCGCCTGGCTGACCGAAGCCGCGAGCGCAGCCCAGCAGCAAGGGTCGGGGTATCTGCTCCGGGTCGTACTGATCGTGATGGTGGTGGGCTGTGTGCTGGCCGCGTGGTTCCTGCTGCGGGGCTACAAGCAGAAGGACGACTGAGCCGGAGCGGAAGTTCCGTCGGGGCGCCAACGGCGGAGTCGGCGTGATCGCCGCCGGGCCGCCCGATTACGATGGGCCGACATCTTTATCCCGCCCACATCGGATAGGTCCAGATGAGCTTCCACAGCACCGCTGCCCAGTTGGTCACCCTTGCCGCCGAGGGCGAGGAGCACGGCGGCAACCACGAGAGCCTCAGCCCGCTGCTCACCGGCGGCGGCGCGTTCGTCATCCTGCTGCTCCTGCTGTGGATCACGACCCGTTTCAACCGCGACCGCTGAGCCGCCGAGGGGCTGGGGGAGACCGACCCCGCGGAACGGGCCGGTAGGGTCTGCACGCATGGGAGAGCAGGACATGCCTACCGGCCCGGGCAACGCCCCGTCGAACCCCGGCAAGCGCCGTCTCGGCGTCATGGGCGGGACGTTCGACCCGATCCACCACGGACACCTCGTGGCGGCCAGTGAGGTCGCCGCGCAGTTCCACCTGGACGAGGTGGTGTTCGTGCCGACCGGGCAGCCGTGGCAGAAGAGTCACCGCAGTGTCTCGCCGGCCGAGGACCGCTATCTGATGACGGTGATCGCCACCGCCGAGAACCCGCAGTTCTCGGTGAGCCGCATCGACATCGACCGCGGCGGGCCCACGTACACCGTGGACACCCTGCGCGACCTGCGCATGATCAACCCCGACACGGACCTCTTCTTCATCACCGGCGCCGACGCCCTCGCCCAGCTCCTCACCTGGCGGGACATGGAGGAGCTCTTCTCCCTGGCGCACTTCATCGGGGTCACCCGGCCGGGCCACCACCTGACCGACGCCGGACTCCCGGAGGGCGGTGTCTCTCTCGTGGAGGTTCCCGCGCTCGCCATCTCCTCCACAGACTGCCGTGCGAGAGTCGCCAAGGGCGACCCCATCTGGTACATGGTGCCGGACGGAGTCGTGCGCTACATCGACAAGCGCGAGCTGTACCGCGGCGAGTGAGCCGAGAGGGGCACCGGTGAACGACCGATACGACGCGGGACACGGCGACAACCACGACGACCAGTACCAACTCGTCGGCTACGACGAGTACGGCCGTCCCGTCTACCAGCAGATCCCCCAGCAACAGACCCCGCAGCAGCCGTACGACCCGTACGCGCAGCAGACACAGCAGGGTTACGGCTACGACCCCTACGCCGCCGGCGGGCAGCAGACGGGGCAGTACCCCGCGCAGACCTACGACACCGGCAGCCAGCGGCCCGTACCGCCGTACGACCCTTACGACACGGGTCAGCAGGCCCCCGTGCCGTCCTACGACCCCTACGGCACCGGCCAGCAGGCCCCTGTGCAGCAGCCCTATGACCCCTACGGGCGGGCCGCGACCAGTGCGCAGCAGCCCCGGGTCGCCGAGCAGACCGCGTACATCCCGCAGCAGGCCGGACCGGCCGAGGCCGCGGAGCCGGACAGTCACGGCCGTCCCGACGGCGCCGAACGCGACTACCACACCGAGCAGTTCTCCTTCGTGGAGGAGCCCGACGGTGACTCAGAGGACGTCATCGACTGGCTGAACTTCACCGAGAACCGCACCGAGCGCCGTGAGGAGGCCAAGCGCCGCGCCCGCAGCCGGCTCGTCGCCCTGGTCGTCGTCCTGGCCCTCACCGCGGTCGGTGGCGTCGGCTACCTCTGGTACGCCGGGAAGCTGCCCGGACTGTCCTCGAAGTCCGACTCCGCGACCGGCACCGGCACGTCCGTCGCCGCCCAGAACCGCGACGTGATCGTCGTCCACCTCCACAACACCAAGAGCGGCGGCACCTCCACGGCGCTGCTCGTCGACAACACCACCACCCAGCAGGGCACCACCGTCCTGCTGCCCAACTCCCTCGCCCTCACCGACGACGACGGCACCACGACCACCCTCGCCAAGTCGGTCGACGACGACGGCTCCTCGGGCACCCGCGAGGCGATCGACACGGTCCTCGGGACCCAGATCCAGGGCACCTGGCGCCTCGACACCCCCTACCTGCAGAACCTCGTCGACCTCGTCGGCAACATCGACGTCGACACGAACACCGACGTCCCCGACCCGGCCGCCAAGAAGAAGGGCACCGCGCCCCTGGTGAACAAGGGCGAGGACCAGACCCTCAGCGGCAAGACGGCCGTCGCCTACGCCACCTACCGCGCCTCGGGCGAGGCCCAGAACGCCCAGCTGGAGCGGTTCGGGCAGGTCATGCAGGCCGTGCTGCGCAAGCTGTCCTCCGACGCGGGGGCCGCCACGACCACCGTCCAGACGCTGGCGCAGATCCTCGACCCGTCGCTCACCGACAAGGACCTCGGCACCTTCCTCGCCAAGCTCGCCGACCTCGCCAAGGGCGGCGACTACAAGACCGCGCTGCTGCCCGTCCAGACCGACGGCACCCTCAGCGCCCAGGCCAGCGACAGCGTCGTCAAGGACGTCCTCGGCGGCACCGCCAAGAGCCCCGACAAGGACGCCGCGGTCCGCGTCTCCGTCCAGAACGCCAGCGGCGCCAAGGACAACACCGAGAAGGCCCGCGTGGTCCTCCTCAACGGCGGCTTCACCTTCCTGGAGGGCGGCACCGCCTCCGGCACCCAGGCCGCCTCGAAGGTCGTCTACGCGGACGCCGCCGACAAGGAGAACGCCACCGAGGTCGCCAAGACCCTGGGCCTGCCCACCAGCGCCGTCAGCAAGGGCAGGACCACCTCGAACGCGAACGTCTCCGTGGTCCTCGGCCAGAACTACGACCCGTCCTCGTAGCGGCCCCCGGCAGGCCGGGTCACGGACGCCCGTGACCCGGCCCCGGCACGGGCCCCGGTCATCACCCGGGTGCCCTCGGCGGTCGTGAGACCCTTGAGGTCAAGTGACCGCCGACCGAAAGCCGTGTAGTGACCGCCACTGACCGCTCCATCGAGCTCATCCACACCGCCGCACAGGCGGCCGCCGACAAGCTCGCGCACGACATCATCGCCTACGACGTCAGCGACGTGCTGTCGATCACGGACGCCTTCCTGCTGGCCTCCGCGCCCAACGACCGCCAGGTCAAGTCGATCGTCGACGAGATCGAGGAGCGCCTCCAGAAGGAGCTCGGCGCCAAGCCCGTACGCCGCGAGGGCGACCGGGACGCCCGCTGGATCCTGCTCGACTACGTCGACATCGTCGTCCACGTCCAGCACAGCGAGGAGCGCGTCTTCTACGCCCTGGAGCGGCTGTGGAAGGACT
>JABFXD010000683.1 GCA_013361925.1 Streptomyces sp.
CAGCGCTCACACGGATTGGTGAGGCTGCCCTAACTTAACCGAGGCTTACCTGCGTGATACCCGGTCGTGCCGTGATTCACCTCTCATAGACGGTGTAAGGGCACGAGCCGATCACGGTGACTTAAAACGGACCCCAAGAGCGTCCCAAGAACCCCTCAAAGGTGAATCACAGATTCCGGGCCGGAGTGACGAGCAGCGCCCCGGTCCGCGGATGCGGAAGCACTTCCACCGGCTGCTGGTACACCTGCGACAACAGCCCCTCCTCGAACACCTCCCGCGGCGGCCCGTCCGCCACGAGCCGCCCGGCGCACAGGATCGCGACCCGGTGCGCGTACGCCGCCGCGAGCCCCAGATCGTGCAGTACGACGACGACGGCGTCCCCGGCCCGCGCCCGGTCCCGGCACACCTTCAGCACCAGCTCCTGGTGCCGCAGGTCGAGCGCGGCGGTCGGTTCGTCGAGCAGCACGAGCGGCGCACGCTGCGCCAGCACCCGAGCGAGCGCGACCCGGGCCCGCTCACCGCCGCTGAGCGCGGAGAAGGGGCGAGGCGCGAAGGCGGTGGTGTCCGTCTGCCGCATGGCCTCCGCCACGGCGGTGTCGTCGCCCTCGGGATCGACGCCGGCCCAGGGAGCCCGCCCCATCCGGACGACGTCCTCGACAGTGAAGGGGAAGGAGAGGGCGGCGGACTGGGGGAGGACGGCCCGGCGCAGGGCGAGATCGGGGGCGGACCACTCGCTCGCCGGGCGCCCATGCATGCGTACGACCCCTTCGGCGGCCGGGACATCGGCGGCGAGGGCGGAGAGAAGTGTGGACTTGCCGGCGCCGTTGGGCCCGACGAGGGCGAGCACTTCACCGGCGCGGACGGTGAGGTCGATGCCCTGGAGGACGGTACGGGAGCCGAGACGGACGTGAAGGGCGCCGACTTCGGCGAGGACGTCACCGGGGGAGGCGGGGGAGGGAGGGGCGGGACGAGGACGGAGGAGTCTCATGGGCGGGGTTCCTTGGGAGAGTGGTCGCGGAGGGTGTGGAAGTCCTTTGGCACTGCTGATGAGGGGCTGAGCTGGTGAAGGCACGGCGAGGTGACGTACCCAAGGGGCGCGGGGCTGTGTCGGATGTGCGGCTACCGCCGCGTGGGCCCGGCCGGCCCCCACTACCCGCACACGACACACAACCCACTACGCCCAACCCACTACGCCCAACCCCCTTGCCTCCGCCGAGTCCTCCGCAGCAGCCAGAAGAAGAACGGACTCCCCAGCAACGCCGTCAACACACCCAACGGCAACTCCGCGGGCGCGGCCACCGTGCGGGCCGCGAGGTCCGCCCCCAGCAACACCAGCGCCCCCAACAGCGCACTCCCCGGCACCAGAAACCGATGCCCCGGCCCGGCAGCCATCCGCAGCAGATGCGGCACCACGAGCCCCACGAAGCCGATGATCCCGGCCACGCTCACCGCCGCCGCCGTCAGCAACGCGATGACCAGCACCAGCACCACCCGCAACCGCTCCACGTCCACCCCCAGATGCCGGGCCGGACGTTCCCCGAGCGACAGCAGATCCAGCCGCCGGGCATACCAGGGAGCCACCGCCAGCCCGAGCAGCGCACACGGCAGCACCGCGAGCACCTTCGGCCACGTCGCCTGCGCCAGCGACCCCAGCTGCCAGAACGTGATCTGGTTGACGGCGGCGGTGTCGGCGTAGAACAGGAACAGCCCGATCACCGCCCCCGCGAACGCGTTCACCGCGATCCCGGTGAGGATCAGCGTGACCACTTCGGTGCGGCCACCGGACCGCGACATCGCGTACACCAACAGCACCGTGCCGAGCCCCGCCACGAACGCGAACACCGAAACCGTCCACGTCCCCAGGAAGTTCACGCCGAACGCGATCGCCGCGACCGCTCCCACCGCCGCCCCCGAGGAGACGCCGATGACCCCCGGCTCGGCGAGCGGATTGCCGAACACGCCCTGCATCAGCGCCCCCGCACACCCCAGCGAGGCCCCGACGAGCAGCGCGAGCACGATGCGCGGGAACCGTACGTTCCACAGCACGGACTCGGCGACCCGGTCCAAATCCCGCCCACCGAGCCCGAGATGATGCGCCACCGACCCCAGCACGTCCCCCACCGGGATCGGATACGCCCCGACCCCCGCCGCGACCGGCACGAGGACGAGCAGCCCGGCCACGAGACCGACGGTCAGCAACCAGGAGACCGGGCGGCGTCTTCGCGACGGCGACTCCGGGGCCGTGTCTGCCAGGGACGCCGCCTTCTCCAGTACGGTCACGCCCCACCGTCCTTCGCGTACAGCTGCCGCACGACCGACTTCAGCACCTGGTCGGTGCGCGGCCCGTAGTTGAGGAGCACCCCGTCCTCGACCGAGACGACCCTGCGGTCCATCCCGGCCGGGGTCTGGGCGACGCCGGGGATTTTCACCAGGCCGTCGAGGCCGCCCACCGACTCAAGTCCCTTGGTCATGACGAGAATCGCGTCCGGCGCGGCCTTCACGAGCGCCTCGCTGGTGATGGCGGTGAAGTCCTTCGTCAGGCCCGACTCGGCCCCCGCGTCGATCCCTCCGGCCGCCTCGATGAGCGAGGTCGCGCCGGAGCCCTTGCCGCCGATCAGATAGACGGAGGCGGAGCCGCGGAGGTAGAGGAAGGCGACGCGGGGCTTCTCCCCGGTCTGCGGAACTCGCCTGCTCGCGGCGGTGATTCGCCGCTCGGAGCGGGATGTCAGCTCCTCGCCGGCCTTCGGTACGCCGAGCGCGTCGGCCACCGCCTGGATGCGCGTGCCGACATCGTCGAGACCGCCGGCCGGATCGACCACGAGCACCGGGACACCCGCGGCACGGATCTGGTCCATCGCCTCCTCCGGGCCGGTGGTGGTCTCGGCGAGCACCAGATCGGGCTTCAGCGACAGCACGCTCTCGGCCGACACGTCATGGCCGCGGGTGACGACCGGCAGCTTGGACGCCTGAGCGAAGGTGGCGGTGATGTCGCGGGCGGCGACCCGGTCGCCGAGCCCGAGGGTGAACACGATCTCGCTGAGGCTGCCGGAGAGCGGCACGATCCGCGCGGCCCGCTGAACGGTCACCTTCCCGCCGTCGGCGGAGGTCACGGTGACGGGGAGTTCCGGGCTGGGGGTGCCGGCGAGGGGCTCGACCCGGTTGGCGGTCGTCGCCGCCTCGGCGGAGGGCGTCGATGCCGGGGCCCCGCCTCCGCAGCCCGTCGCCGTCGTGAGGGCGAGCACCGTCAGCAGTGCGCCCGTCATTCGTGTGCGCAAGCGTCGCACGGGTCCGTCCGTTCCTTCGGTGTCGTCGATCCGACCGGCGGAAACCTGTTGTCCCCGACCATTGGAGCTTAGGTTAGCCTTACCTTTGTTCGCTACCGGCAGTCGTATCCGGAGGACCCTCCATGCCCGCACGTCTCCGTGCCCTGGTCACCGCGGTCTGCGTGGCCGTCCTGGGCGCCGCGCTCCCGGCGGCCACCGCGCACGCCGCGAGCCGCACCGTGCAGGGCGGCCGACTCGACTGGGGCGTCAAGTCCTCCTTCCAGAGCTATGTCACCGGGCCCGTCGCCCAGGGGAGTTACTCCCTGACCGGCGGTGCGGCCACGGTCGGCAGCGGAGCCTTCCGCTTCCACTCGGCGACCGGCGCCTACGACGGCGACACCGGCGCCTTCACCGCCGCCTTCTCCGGGGGCGTCCGCTTCACCGGCCACAGGACGGACGCCGGCACCTACCAGCTCGACCTCACTCTCAGCCGCCCCACCGTCCGCGTCACGGGCTCCACCGGGACCCTCTACCTGGACGTCACCAGCAAGGCGAAGGGCACCGGGACGGTCACGACGTCCCGCCAGGTGCCCTTCGCCTCCCTCGCCCTCGGCGGCATCGACATGCGGGGCGGCGGCACCGCGGTCGTCCTCAACAACCTCCCCGCCACGCTCACTTCGCAGGGCGCCCGGTCCTTCGCGGGCTACTACACGGCGGGCACCGCACTGGACCCGGTGAGCCTGTCGGCGGACGTGCGGGCGGCGGTCACCGAGTCGCCGACTCCGAGTGCCTCCAAGTCCCCTACGCAGAAGAAGACTTCGGACAGCGGCGGCATCGAGGACGGCGCCGTCGACTGGGGTGTGCGCCGCACCTTCCGCGAGTACGTCACCGGCGACATCGCCCAGGGCAAGTGGACCCTGTCGGCCGGCGCCCAGGACGGCGGAGCGCTCTTCCGCTTCCCCGACGGGGACGGCACGTTCGCCGACGGCGCCCTGACAGCGACCTTCGAGGGAGCCGTCCGCTTCACCGGCGCCCACGGCCTCGACCTGAGACTGAGCGATGTCCGGGCCACCGTCGCCGGGGACGGTGAGGGCACCCTGTACGCGGATGTGGTGACCGCCGACTTCACCGGCGAAAGGGTCCCCCTCGTCACCTTCACCGCGAAGGGCCTCAAGGCGAAGGAAGGCCTGGTGACGGTCACCGAGGCGCCCGCGAAGCTCACGGAACGGGGCGCCAGGGCCTTCGCCGGCATGTACCGGGCGGGCACCGCCATGGACCCCGTCTCCCTGGCCGTCGCCCTCACCGGCACCGCCCGGCTCCCCGCCCTGCCCGACCTCGGCAGTACCCCGACAGAGAGTGCGAGCCCGGCCGCGAAGTCGCCGGACACCTCCACCGAGCCCGTCGCGAGCACGTCGTCCGGCGACGGCACGGGCGCGGCGCTGCCGATCGGCCTCGCGGCCGGGTCGCTGCTGCTGGCGGCCGCGGCGTTCGCGGTGCTCCGCAGGCGTCGTACGCAGGCCGCGGCCTCCGCCGCACAGGACGACTGAACCCCCTTCCCCCGTCCGCCCGTTGCCCACGGCCGGACCCTCGCCCAAGGAGAACCGCACATGCCCGTCAGACCTCGTCGCCGTCCCCTCGCCCTCGCCGCGGCCGTCGCCACCGCGGCGACCGTCGGTGCCATCGCGCTCGCGACGGCCGGTGCGACCAGCGCGGCGGCGGCCGAAGTGCCGCTCAGTGGCTATGAGTTGACCTGGGGGATCAAGCAGTCGTACCGCACCTACGTCACCGGCTTCGCGGCCGGCAGCTTCACCGCGACGGACGGGGCGAAGCAGGCGGCTGACAACGGGGTGTTCACCTTCACCGAAGGCACCGGCAGCTACGACTCCACCGCGCACACCCTCGCGCTCGGCTTCCAGGGTGCCCTGAAGATCGAGTCGAAGCTGCACGGCTTCGAGATCGACCTGTCCGACGTGCGCTTCGACAGCGCGGCGGCGGAGATCACCGCGGACGTGACCAAGTCCGGTACGACCACGCAGGACGTGCCGCTCGCCGACGTCACGGTCACCCGTGCCATGACGGACATGGAGACCAGGCTGACGAAGGAGGCCGCGGACGTCTTCGGCAGCGCGAGCTACGAGGGCGCGACGGGCGACCCGCTGACGGTCGTACAGAAGACACAGCCCCCGACCCCGACCCCGACCCCGACACCGACGCCCACCCCGACCCCCACGCCGCCGGCGACCGAGAGCGCGACGCCTACGCCGCCCCCGTCCACCACCGCTCCCACCCCCACCGCCACGGAACCCGCCGCGACCGCGGGCGACATAGCCGACGGCACGCTCGGCTGGGGAGTGAAGCAGTCCTTCCGTACGTATGTCGTGGACGGCGTGGCCAAGGGCGAGATCACTACCTCGGGCGGGGCGGCCCAGGCCGCCGGCAACGGGGTCTTCACCTTCGTCGACGCGACGGGGGAGTACGACACGGACGCGGACACCCTCTCCGCCGCCTTCGCGGGCGCGGTGAACTTCAAGGGCCATGAGGAGAACGGCGAGTACGGCCTCGACCTGACCCTGAGCGACGTCCGCGCGACGCTCGACGCGGGCAAGGGCGAGCTGACGGCGGACGTCACGAGCCTCGGCGAGAAGGCCGAGAACGTGCTCCTCGCCGCCCTGAAGGCCACGAAGGCGGACCTGACGGCCACGGACGACGTCATCACCGTCAACGACGTAGAGGCCACCCTCACCGAGGCCGGCGCGCAGGCGTTCGGCGGCTTCTACACGGCCGGTACGGAACTCGACCCGGTGGACCTCACGCTCGCCGCGACGGACGACGCGACCCTGCCGACCGACGACGACCCGGCGTCCGCGAGCCCCTCGGACCCGACGTCCGGCACGACGGGCGGCACGGCGTCCGGCACGACTGGTTCCACGACGGGCGGCGTCACCGGTGGTGCCCTGGCCACCACCGGTGCCGGCACCCCGGTGGGTGCCCTGGGCGCGGCGGCCGCGGTGACGGCGGCGGCGGGCGCGGGCGTCGTGTTCGCGGTGCGCAGGCGGCGCACGCAGGCGTAGAACCGGCCCCCGTGCGCAGGGGCCACCGGGAACCAGGCTCGCCCGTTCCCGGGCCCCGCCCCGGCGGAGCCCCCGCCTGGGACGACCTCGCAGCCCGCGCAATGTTTCAATGCCCCCGTGACTGACTACGACGTCCTCCGCGTCTTCTGTGCGCCCAACGGCGGATACGGCAACGAACTCGGCGTCGTCCGTGAGGGCTCCGTGATGCCCGGCAGGGACGAACGGCAGGCGTTCGCGGGCAAGCTCGGCTTCAGTGAGACCGTGTTCGTCGACGATCCCGAGCGCGGTGTCATCGACATCTACACGCCCACCCTGCGGCTGCCCTTCGCCGGACACCCCTGTGTCGGCACGGCCTGGCTGCTGGACGTGCCCGAGCTCGTCACGCCCGCCGGGCTCGTGGGCGCCCGGCTGGACGGGGAGTTCAGCTGGATCGAGGCGCGGGCGGAGTGGGCGCCGCCGAGGACCCTGCGCCAGTACGCCTCGGCCGCCGAGGTCGACGATCTCCCCGTACCGCCCAAGGGGGAGTGGATCTACGCCTGGGCCTGGGAGGACGAGCCCGCCGGACGGGTCAGGGCCCGCGCCTTCCCCGGCCGTGACGACGGCATCGAGGAGGACGAGGCGACCGGAGCCGCGGCGATCCTTCTCACGGACCTGCTCGGCCGCGCCCTGAACATCACCCAGGGCGCGGGCTCCCAGATCCTCACCGCCCCACAGCCCTACGGCTGGGTGGAGATCGGCGGCCGGGTGGTGCTGGAGCGGGAGCCCGAGCGCTAGTCACGCGCTCAGCGGGAATTCCTCGCCCAGCGCCCTGAACACCGCCGTGTTGAGGGCGAACGCCCTCTTGCACTCCGCGACGATCCGCTGCTTCTCCAGGTCGTCCGCCCGGATCGCGTCCAGCAGTTCCCGGTAACCCCTCTTGAACGCGGCCGGGTTGGCGATCCCCTCGAAGACGTAGAAGCGCACGCCGTCGCCCTTGCGCGCGAAGCCCCAGGTCTTCTCCGCCTTGTCGCGGATGATCTGGCCGCCGGACAGGTCGCCGAGGTAGCGCGTGTAGTGGTGGGCGACATAGCCGGCGGGCCAGCGTTCGGCGCACTCGCGCACCCGGTCCGCGTACGCCTGCGTGGCGGGCAGCGCGGAGACTCCCGTACGCCATCCGGGGCCCCGCAGATGCTCCAGGTCCCGCTCCAGGGCGGCGAGCCGGTACAGCTCGGGCTGGATGAAGGGGCCGGTCACCGGGTCCGACGCCAGCCGGTCCGCCCCGGCCTCCAGTGCCTCGTACACGAACCACAGCTGCTCGGTGTAGCGGGCGTACGCGTCGACCCCCAGCCTGCCGCCCAGCAGATCGCTCATGAACGACGAGGTCTCCGCCTCGACGTGCTGTGCGTGGGACGCGGTGCGGATGACTGTCGAGAAGGAGTCCATGCGCCATATCCTC
>JABFXD010000904.1 GCA_013361925.1 Streptomyces sp.
CACTCCTTCGGAGCCACAACTGGCAAGCCCTCATCAGCCACATCCGGCCCTCCCGGGCCGCCTAACAACTTACGGAGCACTCATGACACCCCGTCACCAACGCAACCTGAGCCGCCGCAAGATGCTCTTCGCCCTGGGCGGCGCGGCCGTCGCCGTCCCCGCGGTCGCGACCATCGCCCCACATGCCCTCGCAAGCCAGGACGGCGCCTCCGCGAGTGACGCGCTCCCGGTGACCGTGCGCAACAACAGCGGTGCCTTCGACAACACCTCCGTGCATCTGTACGTCGTCGGCAACCTCGACGGCAAACAGGTACGGCTCACCCCGGAAGGCAGTCTCGCCCCGGTCTCCCTGTCGGACAACCAGGCCGACGGCTACACCGACTACTCCATACCTCTGGCGAGCAGCGGCGAGACAACGCTGTCCCTCCCGTACATGTCGGGCCGGGTCTATGTCTCGCTCGGCGACAAGCTCAAGTTCAAGGCCGTCACCGACGGCAACGGCGACGCGGCCCTGCAGTACCCCGCGGGCTGGGTCGCCTCCGACCCCAACTACGGCGTCCTGCACGACTGCGCCGAGTTCACGTACAACGCGGCCGGCATGTTCTGCAACACCACGATGGTCGACATGTTCAGCGTGCCGATGAACATCCGGCTCACCGGTGACCAGGACCAGACGACGGGCACCCTGCGCGACGGCGGGCGCGCCGCCGCCTTCGCCGCCGTCAAGGAGATCGAGGACTTCGCGCGGCTGGTCGTGGACGACACCCGCGTCATCGCCCCCGGTCACGGTCTGGACGCGGGCCTCTTCGCCGCCGACTACTTCGCCCCGTACATCGACGAGGTGTGGAGCACCTACACCGGCAAGGACCTCACCGTCACCACCAACGCCGGTACCTTCACCGGCCGGGTGCGCGGCGAGCGGTTCACCTTCGACGGGCCGGCCTCCGTGTCCTTCGCCAAGCCCACCACCCGCGACGTCCTCTTCTGCGACGGCAGCCTCGCCGCACCCAACGACGGCACCACCGGTCCCGTCGCCGCCGTCCTGGGCGCGGGCCTCAACCGCTCGACCCTGCTCACCGACGCCACCCAGCCCGCGACCGACGCCGCCGCCTTCTACCAGGCCGAGCTGACCAACCACTACGCGAGGGCGATGCACGCGGCGACCCAGGACGGCAGGGCCTACGGCTTCGCCTTCGACGACGTGGCGGACTTCGCCTCGTACATCCAGGACACCCACCCGACCGGCTTCACCCTCACCCTGTCGCCGTTCTGACGACGCCCCGGCTGACCGGGACCCACACGCCGACGTGAAGGCGATGACGTACACACGCCACCGCCTTCACGCACTCTGTCGGCGTCAGCCGTGCGGCAGGATCACCGCGCGCCCGTTGACCTTCCCGGCGTGCAGCCGCTCATAGGCCAGCGGCGCCTCGTCCAGCGAGTACGTCTCGGTGTGCACCGACACCGCGCCGGCCCGGGCCAGCCCGAGCACCTCGATGAGTTCGCCGCGACTGCCCCAGTAGGGCGCGGTGACCGAGACCTCGAACGGCAGATGCCCGAACCCGACGGGCAGCGTCCCGCCGCCGATGCCCACGATCGTCACGTCGGCCTCGACGGCGGCCACCGCGCCCGCGGTGCGCACGGTCGGCTCGGCGCCGACGAAGTCGAACACCGCCTCCGCGCCCAGACCGCCGGTCAGCGCGCGCACCGCGTCCGCGGCCCCGGCGTCCGACAGCACCGCCTCGTGCGCGCCGACCTCACGGGCGAGGCGCAGCTTGTCCTCGCCGACGTCGAGCGCGATCACGCGGGCCGGTGTCAGCGCGCGCAGCAGCTGGATGGCGACGTGCCCGAGCCCGCCCGCGCCGATGACCACGGCGGTCGAGCCGGGGACCAGCTTGGGCAGCGAACGCTTGATCGCGTGGTACGGGGTGAGCCCCGCGTCGGTCAGCGGTACCGCGGCGACGGGGTCGAGCCCGTCGAGCGGCACCAGGTGGCGAGGGTCGTCCACGAGCAGGTACTCCGCCATGGAGCCCGGCGCCCCGAGCCCCGGCGGGCGGATGCCCAACTCCTCCGCGCGCAGACAGTAGTTCTCCTTGCCCTCGGCGCACTTGGCGCAGGTCCCGCAGCCCCAGGGCCCGTAGACGGCGACCGAGTCGCCCTCCCGCACCCCGCTGACGCCCGCGCCGAGCGCGGCGACGGTGCCGACGCCCTCGTGGCCGAGGGTGAGCGGGAGGTCGTAGGGGAATCCTTCGGCGGGCCAGCTCATCACGGCGATGTCGGAGTGGCACACGCCGGCGGCGGTGACCTTCAACAGGACCTGGCCGGGGCCCGGTTCGGGATCGGGGACGGTGACCACCTCGGGCGGCGCGCCGATGGTGCGGTACTGAAGTGCCTTCATGGTGTTGCTCCTGTCGGGCTCAGACGGCCGTGTAGGCGCCGTCGACCAGGTGGTAGCTGCCGGCCACGAAGGAGGCGCGGTCGGACAGCAGGAAGACGATGAGTTCGGCGACCTCCTCGGGGCGGCCCAGCCGGCCGGCCGGGTGCAGGCCCACGAGCCCGTCGTAGGCGGCCTGGTCCATGCCCTGCAACAGGGGGGTCTCGATGAAGCCGGGGCCGACCGCGTTGACGCGGATGCCCTTCGCGGCGTACTCGGCGGCGGTGGCCTTGGTCAGGCCGACCACGCCGTGCTTGGCGGCCACGTAGGCGGAGGAGCCGGCGAAGCCGACCGAGCCGAGGATGGAGGCCACGTTGACGACGGCACCGCCACGGCCGGTGGACTCGATGGCGGGGAGCTCGAAGCGCAGGGAGTAGAAGACGCCGTCGAGGTTGGTGCGTACGACGCGGTCGTAGGCGGCGATGTCGTACGCGCCCGTGGGGGCGCTCGGGCCGCCGATGCCGGCGTTGTTCACGGCCAGGTCGAGGCCGCCGTAGGTCTCGACGGCGAAGGCGACGGCCGCCTCGACGGAGTCCGGGCGGGTGACGTCGAGTTCGACCGCGGCGGCCTTGATGCCCTCGGCGCGCAGCGCGGTGGCCGCCTGCTCGGCGCCCTCGGCGTTGTGGTCGGCGATGACGACGTTGGCTCCGCCGGCGCCGAGGCGGCGGGCGGTCGCGAGGCCGATGCCGGAGGCGGCGCCGGTGACGAGGGCGGTCCGCCCGGCGAACTCGGTGGCGTGGTCGGACGTGGTCTCGGTCGCGTGTTCGGTGGTGCTCATGGTGCTCTCACTCTTCGGCAGTGCTGTCGGGGGTCGCGGACGCGGCCTCCGAGATCAGGGCGTCGTAGGCCTGTTCCACCAGGTCGGTGAGGTCTGCGGCTCCCGAGTCGGGATCGGCGGCGCGGCGCGCCCACAGGCGCAGCGCGGCCGTGAGGACGCCGGCGGCGGCGTCGACGACGACGGCGGGGCGCAGGTCCCGCAGGTCGTCGGTGCCGAGCCGCTCGGCGAGGATGCGGATCGAGTCCTCCTGGGCGTCGACGCGGATCCGTTCGTACGCGGCGAACAGGGCGGGCTCGCGGTCGACCAGTGCCAGCAGTGCGCGCATCCTGGGGCGCAGATGGCGGGCCGGGTTCTCCTCGTCGGCGAGCCAGGCGCGCACGGCGCGCCGGTAGGCCAGCAGCGGCGGCTCGGTCGCGGGGCGGTCCCGCAGCAGCGCGTTGATGCGGTCGCCGTCGCCGCGCACGAAGTCGAGGGCCGCGTCCTCCTTGCCGGTGAAGTGCCGGCTGAAGGTGCGGCGGGTGACGTCCGCGCGCTCGGCTATCGCCTCGACGGTGGTGTGTGCGAGGCCGCGTTCCAGGATCAGGTCGACCGCGGCGACGGCCATGGCGTTCCTGGTCTGTCGTGCCTTGCGCTGTCGCCGGTCCTCAGTCATGTCCTCAACGGTACACCTAGATGTCCCAATGAGACATCTGACCCATTGGGACATCTACTTCACTGGAAGATCCGCCTCATCGAGACACGGCCCGGACGGCTCAGGCCGCCTCCTCCACCGTGTGCGAGTCGGTCAGGGTGAGGGCGCCTCCGGCCGCGATCAGGCCGACGACCACCGCGAGCACGCCGTAGATGATCCGCTCGCCATGGAAGAAGGACCGCACGAGGTCACTGCTCCAGACGCCCGCGGGCAACTGGGTGGTGACCAGCGCGGCGATCAGGGTGCCGACCGCGGCGGTGCCGACACTGGTGCCGACCTCCTGGGCGGTGTCGTTGAGGGCCGCGCCGATCGAGGTGCGGTTGGCCGGCATCGCGTCGACCAGGGCGATGGCGCAGATCGTCATGACGGTGCGCAGCCCTACGGTCAGCACGACCATGGAGGCGGCGATGGCGGCGTACCCGTGGTCGACGCCCCAGGCGAGCCCGGCGAGCGCGCCGGCCAGACAGGCCGCGCCGACCAGACAGGCCACCCGGTGGCCGAACCTCTTGGCGAGCCCCTCCGACAGCGGGGTCGCGACGATCATGGTCACGATGATCGGCAGGTTCGCCAGGCCGGCCCGGACGGGGCTCCATCCGTAGGCGTACTGGAAGTGCAGGATCAGCCCGAACATCACGCCGGCCATCGCGATGGACGTTCCGATCTGGGCGATGGCCGCCCCGCGGACGGTCCCGTTGGAGAAGAGGGTGAGGTCCAGCATGGGCGCCGCGCTGCGCCGCTCGTGGCGCACGAACGCGATGCCGGCGGCCACGGCCCCGAAGACCGACGCGAGCGTGACCGTGGAGAGCCAGCCGTGTTCGACGCCGCTGGTCAGCGCGTAGCAGGCCAGGCCGATGGCGAGGACGCTCAGGACGGCGCCCGGCAGGTCGAGCCGGTCGTCCGTCAGGTCCTCGGCACGGTCGGCGGCGACCCCGAGCCGCACCCCGACGCCGGCGATCAGCGCGATCGGCGCGTTGATCAGCAGGAGCCACTGCCAGCTGACGTGGGCCAGTGCCGTGCCGCCCAGCAGCGGGCCGAGCACGAACCCGGACATGCCGACGACGATCATCAGGGTCATCGCCCGCATCCGCAGCGCCTGGTCGTCGAACAGCCGGAAGACGAGCGAGTTGGTGATGGGCGCCATGGCCGCCGCGGCGATGCCGAGCCCGGCCCTCAGCGCTATGAGCTGTCCGGTGGAGTCGACGGCGATGACGCACAGGCTCAGCGCGCCGAACACGGCGAGGCCGATCAGCAGCACGCGTCGGCGTCCGAAGCGGTCGGCCAGCGATCCCGCAGTCAGCAGCAGGCCGCCGAAGGTGAGCGAGTAGGCGCCGGTGACCCATTGCAGTGCGGTGGTGCCGCCGCCGAGGTCGCGGCCGATGGTCGGCAACGCGATCGAGAGCAGGGTGTTGTCGACCATCTCGACGAAGAAGGCCAGACAGAGCGCGGCCAGCGGGATCCAGGCCGCGCGCAGGGATGAGTAGGTACGGGTTGAAGCGGACTCGGTGGTGGTGGTCGCGGTCATGGCCGGCCTCCCCTCGGAACGTCGCCCGCCGTCGAACGACGCCGGGCGAAGGAACAGGATTCGATTAACGAACATCGTTCGATACTGGAACGCTGTTCGAGAGTAGAACGTCGTTCGATAAGAGCGCAAGTCTGTGATTGGATGGATGCCATGCCACGCCCGCGAACACGTACCGCCGCCGAGAGCTCCCCCCGAGGACGCCAACGTGCTTCGCACTCCATGGAGGCCGTCCTCACCGCGGCCGTGGCGCTGCTGGACGAGGCGGGCCAGTCGGCGCTCACCTTCCGCGCCCTCGCCTCCCGGCTCGGCACGGGCGTGGGGACCATCTACTGGTACGTCTCCAACAAGGACGAACTGTTCGACCGCGCCACCGACCACGCGGTCGGCGGCATCCTGACCGCCGTCGAAGAACTGCAGGAGAGCGACGACCCGATCGCCGACCTGCGCGAGATGGCCGTCGTCCTCTTCGACGCGATGATGGACCGGCCGTGGCTGGCGGCCTACTTCATGCGCAACACCGACGTACAGGGCCACTCACTGCGGCTGTACGACAAACTCGGCCGCCAGACCCTGCGCCTCGACCTCACGCCGCGGCAGCGCTTCCACGCCGTCTCGGCGATCACGGGCGTCGTCGTCGGCACAGCCGCCGACCTGGGCGCGGAACTCCCGCAGGAACTGCTCGACGGAGACGTGGACCGCGTGGAGTACCTCAGCCGCTACGCCGAGACCTGGCGCTCGCTCGACGCCGCGGACTTCCCGTTCGTCCACGAGATCGCCGACGAGTTCGCCGAGCACGACGACCGGGAGCAGTTCCTCGCCGCCCTGGACCTCACTTTGGCGGGCCTACGCCTCCAGGCGGGCCCCCGCGCCCCGAAGGACAACGCCACCCAGTCCGACCCCACCGCGAACGGCTCCCGCCCCACACCGTGACCCGGCACGTCCAACGCCTCGGCTCGGCCACGACTTGGAGTCGATGCGGCCAATCGTGAGGCAGTGCGCGGCGACGGGGCGGACCCCGCGAGGAACTGGGCTCCCGTCCTGCGGTTCGGCGGGTTCACCCTGGGCGTGCTCGCGATCGCCGTGATCTTCCTGTGCACGGCCCATCCCTACGCGGGAGCGGTCCAACTGCTGCTGGCGGCCGTCGCCCTGCTCTTCACGCTCGCCGCATGGCCCGACCAGCACGAACGTGCTCCCCAGTCGGTGTCCCGAGCAGCGCCGCTATCATCTGATATGCGTCCTTTCGGGCGAAAATGAAGAACTGGGTAAAAATCCTTCGGAGCCACCCATGTCCCGCAAGGACCCCACGTACGACGGCGACGAGCTGCTGGCCAGGCTCGGCTCGCTGACGTCACGGGCGCGTGAGCACGCGGAGCTGCAGCGCTCCCAGGTCGAACTGGCCCTCGCTCTGCAGCGCGGCATGCTGCCCACGGAGATGCCCACAGCTCCCGGCTACCAGCTGGCCGTACGCTACGTACCCGCCTACCACGGCCTCAACGTGGGCGGGGACTGGTACGACGCGTTTCACCTTCCCGACGGCAGGATCGGGCTGTGCATCGGAGACGTGCAGGGCCACAACATCGAGGCCGCCGCCTTCATGGGGCAGGTGCGTGTCGGTCTGCGCGCGCTCGCCTTCGTGACGAGTGAGCCCGGTGAACTCCTCGCCCGGACGAACGACCTGCTCCTGTCCCTGGGCGCCGATCTCTTCGCCACCTGCACCTTCCTCCGCCTCGACCCGTCCACCGGCCTCCTGGAGAGCGCGCGGGCCGGGCACATCCCCTGCGTCTGGGCGACGGCGGACGGAAAGTCCGGGATCGGCAGCGACGAGGGCGGCCCGCCGCTGGGCATCCAGGCCGGCGCGACGTACCCCGTGACCCGTTACCGGCTCACCACGGGCGGCGTGCTCGTCCTGCTCACGGACGGCGTGGTGGAGGGGCCGTCCATGACGGTCGACCAGGGCCTGGACCAGGTGGTCCGACTCGCCGGCATCGCCGCCGTGGCGGGCCTCAAAGCCGGCTCGCTGGCCGCCGCCGTGATCCGGGGCGCGGACCAGGTGGGACACGAGGACGACGCCGCCGTACTGGTCATCGGCCACGCGGGGACCGAAGCTCGGTAGTAAGGCGCCATGCCGACGCTCCCGCCTCGCCGGAACCGCGGCCTCGGTGTCTGATGGCTTGTGTGGTGAGTACCGACAAGCTGCACTGGACCGGCGTCTTAGCCCTCCAGACGCTCGCCGTCGCCGCCTGCTACTACGCCGCTGGACGCCTCGGACTCCTGCGGAACCTGACCGTCGAGGGGGCGGTGTTCACCCCCATCTGGCCGCCGACCGGTATCGCGGTGGCCGCC
>JABFXD010000081.1 GCA_013361925.1 Streptomyces sp.
CAGCCCGTAGATGTCGACCGCGTCGATCGCGAACCGCTCCTCGATCTCCCGGCGCATCTGCTCGGTCCACGGCTCGGCACCGAAGACACCGACCTCCAGGGAGGTGCCGCGCGGGTCCACGCCCTGCCGCTCGAACTCGTCGAGGATCGTCAGCATGTACGACGGGGTCACCATGATCACGCGGGGCTTGAGGTCCTGGATCAGCTGGACCTGGCGGGCGGTCATGCCGCCGGACGCGGGGACGACCGTACAGCCGAGCCGTTCGGCACCGTAGTGCGCGCCGAGTCCGCCGGTGAACAGCCCGTATCCGTACGCCACATGCACCGTGTCGCCGGGCCGCGCGCCCGCGGCCCGGAGGGAACGGGCCACCATGTCCGACCACAGGGAGAGGTCACCGTCGGTGTAGCCGACGACGGTCGGACGGCCGGTCGTCCCGCTGGAGGCGTGAATGCGCCGAACGCGATCCCGGGGCACGGCGAACATCCCGTACGGGTAGTTCTCGCGCAGGTCGCCCTTCGTGGTGAACGGAAACCGGGCGAGGTCGGCGAGCGACCGGCAGTCATCCGGATGGACGCCCGCCTTGTCGAAGGACTCCCGGTAGAACGGCACATGCTCATACGCCAGCCGCAGCGACGCCCGCAACCGCTCCAACTGAAGCGCCCGCAACGCCGCCCCGTCCAGCCGTTCCCCCGAGTCCAGCAGCTCCACCGCATCCGCCATCGGGACGCCTCCCTCACCAACCACACCAATCCGGGCGACCGATCATTCGGTCGATCTCGCCGGGATCAGTAATCCAGTCCGGGGGAGATCAAGCAAGAGGTGACGGAGACTTTTCCGGAGGGGCCGGGGCGGCGAGGACCTGTTGCACCGTGGCGACGAGGAGGCGGCGGACGCCGCGATCGCCGTGTTCAACGAGGACACCGGGCACGCGTGCAGCCGCTACGACTTCCTCAGCTACGTCGGATCGCGGAGCGCGGAGGAGTTCGCACGGGCAGCGGCGCGGCCGGCGTACCCGCGGGTCCCCGGCATCACTCGGGACGAACTCGTGGAGATCGTCCGAGCGGCCCTGGAGCCGGGCCAGGTCGTGGACGCGGCCCTGGCCTACCGTCCCATCGCGCTGTGACGGAATTCCGTTGCGGTGGCCGGAGCCCTTCGTGAGGATCACCGGCATGACCGCCTTCACCGCCCCCGACGGAACCGCTCTCGCCTACCACCTGAAGGGCGACGGCGCCCCGCTCGTCGTTCTCCCCGGAGGGCCGATGCAGGCCTCGCGCTACCTCGGTGATCTGGGCGGCCTCGCCGCGCACCGTCGGCTGGTGTTGCTGGATCTGCGGGGGACCGGTGAGTCGGCCGTGCCGGCGGACCCGGCGACGTATCGGTGCGACCGGCTGGTGGACGACGTGGAGGCGCTGCGGGTCGAGTTGGGCCTGGAGCGCATGGATGTGCTCGCGCACTCGGCCGGCGGGAGTCTCGCCATGCTGTACGCGGCCCGGTATCCGCAGCGGGTGCGGCGGCTGGTGCTGGTCACCGCCAACCCGTGGGCCCTCGGGACGACGGCCACGGTCGAGGACCGGCTGGCCGCGGCGCGGCTGCGGCGGGACGAACCGTGGTTCGCGGAGGCGTTCGCGGCGTACGAGGCGTGGCTGAGTGGGGCGGGCGACTACGACGCCGCCTTCGCGCCCTTCTTCTACGGCCGCTGGGACAGGGCCGCCGAGGAACATCACGCCCGCGGCGACGAGGAGTTCAACGACGCGGCCGGTGAGGTGTACGGCTCCGAGGGTGCCTACGACCCGCCCGCCACCCGCGCCGCGCTCACCCGGCTGCCCGCTCCCGTCCTCGTCCTCGCCGGTGAACTCGACGGAGCTCCCAGGCCCGAGCTGGCCCGCCGCACCGCCGACCTGTTCCCGCACGCCGAGTTCGCCGTCCAGCCCGGCGCCGCGCACTACCCGTGGCTGGACGACCCGGAGTGGTTCGTACGACGGGTCGCCGCGTTCCTCGGGCAACCTCTGCCCTCGGCAGAGTAGGGCGTGGCCCACCGCGGCCCCGGATACCGTCCCCGGCATGGACACCGTCAAGGCCAACGGCATCACCCTCGCGTACCGCACCTGGGGCCCCGAGGACGCGCCGCCCGTCGTCCTGCTGCACTGCCGTGGCGCCGACGGCGCGGACTGGGCCGCGATCGCCGAACGCCTCGCCGCCCGGCCACGCCGGGTGTACGCCCCCGACCTGCGCGGTCACGGACGCAGCGAGTGGCCGGGCCGTTACGCGTGCGAGGCGATGCGCGACGACGTCCGTGGCTTCCTCGACGCGCTTCGCATCCGGCGGACCGACCTCGTCGGGCACTCCCTCGGCGGCACCGTCGCCTACCTCCTCGCCCAGCACGCCCCCGGCCTCGTACGACGCCTCGTCCTGGAGGACGTACCGGCGCCCTTCCCCCTCGACCCGCCCCGGCCGCCCGCCGAACGGCCCGACGGTGACCTGCCGTTCGACTGGGACATGGTGCGGGACACCGACCGGCAGCGAAACGCCCCCGATCCCATGTGGTGGAACCACATGGGGCGGATCACCATGCCCACGTTGGTGATCGGGGGCGGGCCGAGCAGCCTGATCCCGCAGGATCAGGTGGCGGCCGTCGCCGCCGCGATTCCCGACGCGCGGCTCGTCACCGTCTACGGGGCCGGACATCTGGTGCACGAGGCCCACCCTGAGGAGTACCTCGCCGCGGTGGAACCCTTCCTCACCGGCTGACGCGCTACTTCGCGTACGCCGTCATGAAGCGGTCCCGGAACGTGTCCATCCCCCACACCGGCGCGTTCCCGGCCGGCTTGAGGCCCTCGTTCCAGCCCCAGTCGGAGATCCGGTCCAGCACCTTCGGGTCGCGGGCCACGATCGTGATCGGCACGTCCTTGTCGGTGTCGCCGCCGGTGACGGTCGGGACGGGCTGGTGGTCGCCGAGGAAGACGAGGACCGTGTTGTCGTCGCCGTAGCGCTCGACCCACTCGGTGAGGCTCTGCAGGGAGTACTCGATGGCCTTTCGGTACTCGGTGCGCACCCGCTTCGCGCTCTTCCAGACCTCCTTCGGGTCCGTCCCCTCCTTCTTGATCTGCTCGAAGACCGAGCCGTCGCCGAGCTGATCCCAGTCGATCATGTGGGCGATGGGCGACCAGGGGTTGTGGCTGGAGGCCAGGATGATCTCCGCCATGATCGGGTCGCGGTTCTCCTTGCCGTGCTCAAGGCGCTCGAAGGACTCCAGGCTGAACTGGTCGGGCACCGGGGTCCAGCTGAAGTAGGGGCCGTTGTAGCCGAGGTGGGTGGAGTCGTAGATGTGGTCGAGGCCGAAGTACTTGCCCTCGGGCCACGCCTTGCGCACCCCCGGCACGATCCCGACCGTCCGCCAGGCACCGGTCTTCTGGAAGTAGCTGGTGAGCGTCGCGCGGTCGCCGGTGGTCAGACTGCGGTACCGCTGCTGGTTCTTCACCCACAGACCGGACAGGAACGTGGAGTGCGCGAGCCAGCTGCCCGCGCCGGTGACGGGCGAGCGGAGCCAGCCGCTGCGGGACTGGAAACCGGCCGCCTTGAGGCGGTTGTCGCCGTCCTGGAGCGCCGCGTCGATCTGCGGGGCCATCGCCGGGTCGTCGATCGCGATCCGGCCGTAGCTCTCGATGAAGGTGAACAGGACGTCCTTGCCGCGCAGCCCGGTGAGCAACTGGTCGGGCGGCGTGTTCGCGAAGGCGTCGACCTTGGCCTGCTTCTCGAAGACCTTGGCGTCGACGAGCCCGTCGTGCACCTGCTGGACCCGGTTGGCGACGAACGTGATGTTGCCCTTGGTGGCGAAGGTGAGCCCGCTGAACTGCACGCCCATGGTGAAGCACAGGATCCAGACGGTGCCGAGGACGAGCGTCGTCCGGGCGGCCACCGCGCGGTGCCGGGCCATGAGGTTCGACAGCCGCACCACGGAGAGCGTGCACAGGGCGAGCACGGACACGAACAGCACGATCACCGCGGTGATCGCGAGCAGCTCTCCCGAACGGCCGTAGGACTCGCGGACGAAGTCCGCCGCGTCGTCCAGCAGGATCCAGTCGAAGACCAGGTCGAAGGGGCGGGCCAGGGTCTGCCGGAAGCCCATGTCGAGGAACTTGACGACCGTGAACAGGCCCACGATCACACCCGACACGACGGCCGTGATCCGGCGCGCCCGCCCGGGCAGGGCGAGGAGCAGCCCCGCGAGGAGGATCGCCTCGACGGGGAGCCGCAGGAAGGACTCGAACCTGATCCAGTCGAGGCGGTTGGGCACGAGCAGCGCCCCGAGTACCAGCAGGGCCGCCAGCACGGTCGTACCGATGGTCACCCCGCGTGCGGTACGGGGGTAGCGGCGGCGCCAGCCGAACCAGCCGGGTTTCCCCGGCCGCGTCGGCTCCTGCGGCTCCTGTGTCGCTTCCGTCTCAGCCGGCTCCTCGCCCTCGGTGACGTCCGACGATGTGGTGCTGTCCGACGACTGACGAGAGCGAGGTGTGAAGAGCGACACCCGGCGGTCCTTCCGTACGGTCTTGCGATGGCATCACGAACAGGGCCCTACGAGCGAGCCTGCCATCACCAGTACGTCCGTGCGTCACCAACGGTTCAACGGAGGCGAACGGAATTCACCCGTCCGCCCGCGCCGCGACCTCCCGCGCCCACCGGTAGTCCGCCTTGCCGCTCGGGGAGCGCCGGATGGCCTCCGCGATCACCAGCTGCCGGGGGATCTTGTATCCGGCGAGCTGGGTCCGGCAGTGGGTCTGGATGTCGTCGAGCGACGGCTGGGACGCGCCGTCCCGCAGTTGTACGACCGCCGCCACATGGTGGCCCCACTGCGCGTCCGGCACCCCCGCGACCAACGCGTCGTACACGTCGGGATGGGACTTGAGCGCCTGCTCGACCTCCTCGGGGTACACCTTCTCGCCGCCGGTGTTGATGCACTGGGAACCCCGCCCGAGGACGACGACGACACCGTCCTCGTCGACGGTGGCCATGTCGCCGAGCAGCACCCAGCGCTCGCCGTCCTTCTCGAAGAAGGTCTCGGCCGTTTTCCGCGGGTCGTTGTAGTAGCCCAGCGGTACATGGCCGCACTGGGCGACGCGGCCCACCTCACCCGGCGCGCTCGGCTCGTGGGTGGCGGGATCGACCACCTGTGTACGGGAGTTGACCCGGACGCGGAAGCCCCGCTCGGGACCGGAGTCGTCCGTGGCCGTGCCGTTGAAGCCGGACTCCGAGGAGCCGAAGTTGTTGAGCAGCATCACGTTCGGGACGAGGGCCTGGAACTGTCGGCGCACCGTGTCCGACATGATCGCCCCCGACGACGACACGCTGAACATCGACGACATGTCCGTGCCCTTCATGGGCCCTTCGAGGGCGTCGATCAACGGGCGCAGCATCGCGTCGCCGACCAGGGACATGCTGGTGACACGCTCCTTCTCTACGGTCCGCAGCACCTCCTCGGGCACGAACTTGCGGTGGATCACGATCCGTTGGCCGAAGTTGAAGCCGATGAAGGCGGTGAGGGTGGAGGTGCCGTGCATCAGCGGGGGAGTGGGGAAGAAGGTGATCCCCGAGCCGCCCGCGGCGACCCGCTCGGCGAGTTCCTCGGGCTTCTTGACCGGCTCACCGGTCGGCGCGCCGCCGCCCATCCCCGAGAAGAACAGGTCCTCCTGACGCCACATCACGCCCTTCGGCATCCCTGTGGTGCCGCCGGTGTAGATGATGAACTGGTCGTCGGGCGAGCGCCGCGGGAACCCGCGCTCGGGTGATCCGGCGGCCTCGGCGTCCGCGAACGCCACCGCGTCCACCGCCGAAGCGTCCCTGTCACCGACCCGCACCAGATGCCGCAGCTTCTCCGCCCGCGGGAGCGCCGCCGCGACCCGCTCGCCGAACTCGGCGTCGAAGAACAGCCCCACCAGGTCGGCGTCCCGGTACAGGTACACCAACTCGTCCTCGACGTACCGGTAGTTGACGTTCACCGGCACGATCCGCGCCTTGAGACAGCCGAGCGCGGCCTGGAGGTACTCGATGCCGTTGTACATGTGCAGGCCGACGTGCTCACCGGGCCGTATCCCGCTGTCGATCAGATGGTGACCGATGCGGTTGGCCGCCGCGTCCAGCTCCGCGTACGTCAACCGGCGCTCCGCTCGCGTGCCGGGGATGTCGAGGTACACGAGCGCCTCACGGCCCGGGACCACGTCCACGACCGACTCGAACAGGTCGGCAAGGTTGTACTCCACCGCTCCTCCTGACCTCGCCCAGCACCGGCTGTCGGTCATCAGAGCAAAGGGCGGCACAACTGTGAAGGGTCCGCGCACAACAAATCTGACTACCTGTCAGAAAACCCTTGAAGAGGCCGGTCCACTCCTGCAACCTGTTCTCGTTCTTTCAGAGGGGAGACGGTTCATGGGTGGGACGGAACACCTCACCGTGCGGCGCGAGGGCGCCACACTGGTGCTCACGCTCAACCGGCCGGAGGCCAAGAACGCGCTCTCGCTGGCCATGCTCGTCGGCCTGTACGACGGCTGGCTGGAAGCCGACGCGGACGACACGGTCCGCTCGATCGTGTTCACCGGCGCGGGCGGCTCGTTCTGCGCCGGCATGGACCTCAAGGCCCTGGCCGGGAAGGGGATGGAGGGCGAGCAGTACCGGGACCGGCTCAAGGCCGACCCCGACCTGCACTGGAAGGCGATGCTCCGCCATCACCGCCCCCGCAAGCCGGTGATCGCCGCGGTCGAGGGCCACTGCGTCGCCGGCGGCACCGAGATGCTCCAGGGCACCGACATCCGCGTCGCCGGTGAATCGGCGACCTTCGGCCTGTTCGAGGTCAGACGCGGACTGTTCCCGATCGGCGGCTCCACCGTCCGCCTCCAGCGCCAGATCCCGCGCACCCACGCCCTGGAGATGCTCCTCACCGGCCGCCCCTACACCGCCCGCGAGGCCGCCGGCATCGGGCTGATCGGCCATGTCGTCCCGGACGGCACGGCCCTGACGAAGGCCCTGGAGATCGCCGAACAGATCAACTCCTGCGCCCCGCTGGCCGTCGAGGCCGTCAAGGCGTCCGTCTACGAGACCGCCGAACTCACCGAGACCGACGGCCTCGCCGCCGAACTCAAGCGCGGCTGGCCGGTGTTCGACACCGCCGACGCCAAGGAAGGCGCCCGCGCCTTCGCGGAGAAGCGCCCGCCCGTCTACAAGCGCCACTGAAGGAGGCCGGCGATGCCGGAAGTCCTGAAAGCCCCGCTGGTCGTCGAGTTCCCCTTCACCCGTTCCCTCGGCCCCGTCCAGAGCGCCTTCCTGACCGGCCTGCGCGAACGCGTCGTCCTCGGCGTACGCACCGGCGACGACCGCACCCTCGTCCCGCCGGTGGAGTACGACCCCGTGACCGCGGAGGAGATCCGCGACCTGGTCGAGGTGGCCCCCACCGGCACGGTCACCACCTGGGCCTGGAACCACGAGCCGCGTCGCGGCCAGCCGTTGGACACCCCCTTCGCCTGGGTCCTCGTCCGCCTCGACGGCGCCGACACCGCCCTCCTCCACGCCCTCGACGCCCCGAGCCCCGATGCCGTGCACACCGGCATGCGCGTCCGCGTCCGCTGGGCCGAGGACCGCGTCGGCGCGATCACCGACATCGCCTGCTTCGAACCGTACGACGGAGAGGCGGACCGACCGACCGGCCACAGCGGCGAGTTCGAGGACCCGGTCACCGGCATCGTCGCCGCCGCCCGCCTCGACTACACCTACTCGCCCGG
>JABFXD010000944.1 GCA_013361925.1 Streptomyces sp.
CGGAATCGCGTTGGTGCCGCTGTAGGTGCCCTGGAAGCCGAAGCTGGTCGAAGCGCCGGTGGCGAGCGTGCCGTTGTAGCTCTCGTTGGCGGCGGTGACGGCCGTCCCGCTCTGGGTGACCTTGGCGTTCCAGCCGTTGGTGACCTTCTGGTTCCCGGCGTACGACCACTTGACCGCCCAACTGCTCTTGGCGGCGCTGTTGTTGGTGATCGTCACATTGGCGGTGAAGCCGGTGCCCCAGTCGTTCTGCACCTTGTAGTCGACGGTGCAGGGGATGGCGGAGATGCCGACGTCTCCGGGGACCACGGCGAGGGCCGTCCCGGAGGCCCCGGCGACCAGCGCCAGGGCAGCGAGGAGCGCGGTTCTCGTACGACTCATGAGTGCGGGTTTCCTTCTCGGTTGCGGGTGTTAACCGTTCAGGGCGCGCAGGTGATCGCGCAGCCCGATGCCGTACGACGTGGGGGTTCCGTCGTAGTCGGAGATCAGGGAGGGACCGGAGGAGCAGTCCCAGGTGTTCCAGGTCCAGCCCAGATAGGACAGACCGCGGTCGTCGAACCACTTCATGACCTGGTCGACGAAGGAGTGGCCGCAGGTGTTCTCGCCGATCTCCCCGGCGACCAGCGGCACTTGGGCCGCCACCGGGGCGAGCGTGGAGTTCCAGCAGCTCTCGTTGGAGCAGGTGTTGAAGTTGTACACGTGCCAGGCGGCGGCGAGATTGCCCGCCGGGTCGGTCGGCTTGTACGTGAGCCACTGGCTGAGGTCGTTCGAGTACGCGATCCCGCCGGCCAGGATCAGGTTCTTCGCGCCCGTGCCGCGCACGGCGTCGACGAGGTCCTGCATGCCGGCGACCTCGTAGCCGATGCCGGAGCAGGTGCCGCCGTCCCGCCAGCACTGCCACGCCTGGGTGGTCGTGGCGGTGGCGCGGTCCGGGTAGGGCTCGTTGAACAGGTCGAAGGCGACGGCCGGGTCGTCCTTGAACGTGTTGGCCACCGACTTCCAGAAGGCCGGGGTGTACTGCATGTCGGGCATCGGCTTCTGGCAGCTGGCGTGCACGTCGGAGCAGCCGGCCGAGTTCCCGGTGTACTGCCCGTAGGTCCAGTGCAGTTCGACCAGCGGGGTCATGCCGTGCGCCTTCACCTTCGCCACCAGGTCCTTGACGGCGTTGATGTAGTTGGCGCCCGAGTAGGCCGCGTCGATGTTGGACAGGCCGAGCCAGCACTCCTCGTTCAGCGGAATGCGGACCGTGTTGGCCTTCCAGTCGGCGATCGCCTTGACCGAGGCGTCGTCGACCGGTCCGTCCCAGATGCCGCGGCCCTGGACGCACATGAACTCGCCGCCGGAACGGTTGACGCCGAGCAGACGACGGGTGGTGCCGTCGGCGTCCACGAGCTTGTTCCCGGAGACCTTCAGGGCCGGTGGTGTGCCGGGGTCACCGGGGTCCGTCGGGTCGGTCGGCGTGGGGGTCGGCGTGGGCGAGGGGTCCGCGCCGGCATTGCAGGTGGTGCCGTTGAGCTTGAACGCCGTCGGTACGGGGTTGCTCCCCGACCGGGTGCCGATGAAGCCGGCGCTGACGCTCGCTCCGGTGGCCAGTGAGCCGTTGTAGCTCTCGTTGGCCGCCGTGACCGTCGTACCGGACTGGGACCACTTGGCGTTCCAGCCCTGAGTGACTTTCTGGCCGCCCGCGAAGTCGAAACCGAGGCTCCAACTGCTCACGGCTGCCGTGTTGTTCGTGATCGTCACGGCACCCTGGAAGCCGGTGTCCCACTGACTGGTGACGGAGTACTCGACCGTGCACGCGGGGGTGGCTCCCGACGCCGTGACCACCGGCGCGACCGCGGTGCCCAACAGGGCGATCGCGGCTGCGCCGGCAAGTAAAAGACCTGAACGAGGTCCTGAACGCGGGGGGTGTCGCATGAGCGACTCCTTGCAGATCTGGCGCGTCGTGACGGACGCGTCGACTGATGGAATCGCTCCCACTGGTGCCACCGAAGCTAGCGGCAAGTGACGTCAAAGAACAGAGGCGTCACTTGACTTTTCCTCAACCACATTCATCGAATCTTTTCGACTCTTCAAGCACCTTGACCCCTCACACCCTCGTCCTCACTATGGGAGCGCTCCCACTGGTTCAAGCCTTGACTTCTCCGAGCCGCAAGGAGGAACCAGCACATGCTCCCCAGAAGGAGACGCCGGGCCGTCCGGCGCTTGTGGACCGCCGTCGTGGCGGCCATGGCCCTTCCGCTCGCCATGCTCAGTACGGCTTCAACTCCCGCGTCCGCGGCGGCACTTGCCTGCAGTGTCGACTACAAGACCAATGACTGGGGCTCCGGTTTCACCACGGACGTGACGATCACCAACCGTGGCACGGACGCCATCAACGGTTGGACGCTGACCTACGCCTACACCGGTAACCAGAAGCTCTCGAACGGCTGGAACGGGACCTGGACCCAGTCCGGTCAGAACATCTCGGTGAAGGACGCCGGGTACAACGGGACCATCGCGGCCGGCGCCGCGGTCTCCACCGGCGCGCAGTTCAGCTACAGCGGCAGCAACGCCGCACCCACGTCGTTCGCGATCAACGGCACCACGTGCACCGGCGCCCACCAGCCGCCGATCACCGTGCTGACCAGCCCGGCCGCGGGCGCCGTCTACACCCAGGGCGACGCCGTCCCGCTCGCGGCGACCGCCGCGGCCGCGGACAACGCGACCATCAGCAAGGTGGAGTTCTACGACAACACCACCCTGCTGGGCACCGACACGACGTCTCCCTACTCTCTTTCCGCTTCAAGTTTGACCGTGGGCAGTCATTCGCTCCTCGCGAAGGCGTACGACAGCCTGGGGGCGTCGGCGGAGTCGACCCCGGTCGGCATCACGGTCGCCTCGGGTCCCGCCGTGGTGGCCTCGACGACTCAACTCGCCGTCCAGCAGGGCAAGACGGCCACCTACGACCTGAAGCTGTCGACCCAGCCGTCCGCCAACGTGACCGTCACGACGGCACGGGCGAGCGGCAACTCGGGCCTGTCCGTGACCGGCGGGGCTTCCCTGACCTTCACCCCGTCGAACTGGAGCACGGCCCAGAAGGTGACCATCACCGCCGACTCCTCCGGCACCGGTGCGGCGACCTTCGAGTCGAGCGCCACGGGCCATGCGAAGGCGGCGGTGACGGTCACCCAGATCGCCGCGTCGAAGCAGTACGACGCCCGCTTCCTGGATCTGTACGGGAAGATCACCAACCCGGCGAACGGCTACTTCTCACCCGAGGGGATCCCCTACCACTCGGTGGAGACCCTGATCGTCGAGGCCCCTGACCACGGCCACGAGACGACGTCGGAGGCCTACAGTTACCTGCTCTGGCTCCAGGCCATGTACGGCAAGGTGACGGGCGACTGGACCAAGTTCAACGGCGCTTGGGACATCATGGAGAAGTACATGATCCCGACCCACGCCGACCAGCCGACCAACTCCTTCTACAACGCCTCCAAGCCGGCCACGTACGCCCCCGAGCTGGACACGCCCAACGAGTATCCGGCGAAGCTCGACTCGTCGGTCTCGGTCGGCGCGGACCCGATCGCGGGCGAGCTGAAGTCGGCGTACGGCACGGACGACGTCTACGGAATGCACTGGTTGCAGGACGTCGACAACGTCTACGGCTACGGCAACTCGCCGGGCAAGTGCGAGGCGGGGCCGACCGACACCGGTCCTTCGTACATCAACACCTTCCAGCGCGGCGCGCAGGAGTCGGTGTGGGAGACGGTGCCGCAGCCGACCTGCGACCAGTTCAAGTACGGCGGCACCAACGGCTACCTGGACCTGTTCACGGGTGACGCCTCCTACGCAAAGCAGTGGAAGTTCACCAACGCCCCGGACGCCGACGCGCGTGCCGTGCAGGCCGCGTACTGGGCGGACGTCTGGGCGAAGCAGCAGGGCAAGGGCAGTGACGTCTCCGCGACCGTGGGCAAGGCCGCGAAGATGGGCGACTATCTGCGCTACGCCATGTACGACAAGTACTTCAAGAAGATCGGCAACTGTGTCGGTCCGTCGACCTGCGCGGCCGGCACCGGCAAGAACTCGTCGGCGTACCTGCTGTCCTGGTACTACGCGTGGGGCGGCGCGACCGACACCTCGGCGGGCTGGGCCTGGCGCATCGGTTCCAGCCATGTGCACGGCGGCTACCAGAACCCCCTGGCGGCCTACGCGCTCAGCTCCTACGCCGACCTGAAGCCCAAGTCCTCGACCGGCGCGGCGGACTGGGGCACCTCGCTCACCCGGCAGCTGGAGTTCTACCGCTGGCTGCAGTCGAACGAGGGCGCCATCGCGGGCGGTGCGACCAACAGCTGGGCGGGCCGTTACGCGACCCCGCCGGCCGGTACGTCGACCTTCTACGGCATGTACTACGACCAGCAGCCCGTCTACCACGACCCGCCGTCCAACCAGTGGTTCGGCTTCCAGGCGTGGTCGATGGAGCGGGTGGCGGAGTACTACCAGCAGACGGGGAACGCGCAGGCCAAGGCGGTCCTCGACAAGTGGGTCGACTGGGCGCTGTCCAAGACCACGATCAACCCGGACGGCACCTACCAGATCCCCTCCACCCTCCAGTGGTCGGGCCAGCCCGACACCTGGAACGCGTCGAGTCCCGGCTCCAACAGCGGACTTCACGTCACCGTCGCCGACTACACCAACGACGTCGGCGTGGCCGCCGCGTACGCCAAGACCCTGACGTACTACGCGGACCGCTCGGGTGACACCGAGGCCGCGACGACGGCGAAGGCGCTCCTGGACGGCATGTGGGGCAACTACCAGGACAGCCTGGGCATCGCGGTGCCGGAGAACCGGGCGGACTACAACCGGTTCGACGACACGGTCTACGTCCCGTCCGGCTGGACCGGCAAGATGCCGAACGGCGACGCGATCAACTCCTCGTCCACCTTCGAGTCCATCAGGTCCTTCTACAAGAACGACCCGGCCTGGTCGAAGATCTCGGCGTACCTCGCGGGCGGCGCGGTGCCGTCGTTCACGTACCACCGTTTCTGGGCCCAGGCGGACATCGCCCTGGCCATGGGTTCGTACGCGGAGCTGCTCGAATAGCCCCCGCCAGGCGCTCCGCCTGAGGAGCCCCGCGTACCTGGTCCCGTCACCTGACGACGGGGCCGACCGGCCGGGTGGCCCCCTCCCGCACTGGGGGCCGCCCGGCACCTCTCGGACCGGTTAGAAAGCGCTTACTCCATCTGTAAGGCGTCCGCAAGACGCCTGTAAGGCGCCCCGCACGTCCCCTCCCTCCCCCACATCCCGGAAAGGACACCCCGTGCGAAGAACCCGCATCCTCACGGCCGTCCTCGCTCTCGCGGCCGGTCTCCTCGCGGGCACCCCGCCCGCGCTCGCGGCCGACAGCCCCGCGAAGGTGACGCTCGCCGCCGACACGTACACCTGGAAGAACGCCCGGATCGACGGCGGCGGCTTCGTCCCCGGCATCGTCTTCAACCGCTCCGAGAAGAACCTCGCCTACGCCCGCACCGACATCGGCGGCGCCTACCGCTGGCAGGAGTCGAGCAAGACCTGGACGCCGCTGCTGGACTCGGTCGGCTGGAACGACTGGGGGCACACCGGGGTGGTCAGCCTCGCCTCCGACTCCGTCAACCCCGACAAGGTGTACGCGGCAGTCGGGACGTACACCAACAGCTGGGACCCGGGGAACGGGGCGGTCCTGCGCTCCTCCGACCGAGGTGCCAGCTGGCAGAAGGCGGACCTGCCGTTCAAGCTGGGCGGCAACATGCCGGGCCGCGGCATGGGCGAGCGGCTCGCCGTCGACCCCAACAAGAACAGCGTGCTGTACCTGGGCGCGCCGAGCGGCAAGGGCCTGTGGCGGTCCACGGACTCCGGCGCGAGCTGGTCGCAGGTGACCAACTTCCCCAACGTCGGCAACTACGTGCAGGACGCGAGCGACACCTCCGGCTACGCCGGCGACAACCAGGGCATCGTCTGGGTCACCTTCGACGAGAAGACGGGCACCTCGGGCAGCGCGACGCAGTCGATCTACGTCGGGGTCGCCGACCTGCAGAACTCGGTGTACCGCTCGACGGACGGCGGCGCCACCTGGTCGCGCCTCGCCGGTCAGCCGACGGGATACCTGGCCCACAAGGGCGTGCTGGACGCGACGAACGGCTATCTCTATCTCGCCTACAGCGACAAGGGCGGCCCGTACGACGGCGGCAAGGGCCAGCTGTGGCGGTACGCGACGGCGACGGGCACCTGGACGAACATCAGCCCGGTCGCGGAGGCGGACACCTATTACGGCTTCAGCGGTGTGACGGTCGACCGTCAGCATCCGGGAACGCTGATGGCGACGGCGTACAGCTCGTGGTGGCCCGACACCCAGATCTTCCGTTCCACGGACAGCGGCGCGACCTGGACGAGGGCATGGGACTACACCTCGTACCCCAACCGCTCGAACCGCTACACCATGGACGTCTCCTCGTCCCCCTGGCTGACCTGGGGCGCGAACCCGTCACCGCCCGAACAGAGCCCGAAACTGGGGTGGATGACGGAGTCGCTGGAGATCGACCCGTTCAACTCCAACCGGATGATGTACGGGACGGGTGCGACGATCTACGGCACGGAGAACCTCACCAACTGGGACTCCGGGAGCCAGTTCACCATCAAGCCGATGGTGCAGGGCCTGGAGGAGACGGCGGTCAACGACATCGCCGCTCCCCCGTCGGGCGGGGCGCTGCTGTTCAGCGCGCTGGGTGACGTCGGCGGCTTCCGGCACACGGACCTGACCAAGGTCCCGTCGATGATGTACACCCAGCCGAACTTCACCACCACGACCAGCCTGGACTTCGCGGAGACGAACCCGAACACGGTCGTCCGGGTCGGCGACCTCGACTCGGGCCCGCACATCGCCTTCTCGACGGACAACGGCGCCAACTGGTTCGGCGGGACCGATCCCTCGGGCGTCAGCGGGGGCGGTACGGTCGCGGCGGCGTCGGACGGCAGCCGCTTCGTGTGGAGCCCCACGGGCACGGGCGTCCAGTACACGACGGGCTTCGGTTCGTCGTGGTCGGCGTCGTCGGGCATCCCGGCGGGCGCGATCGTCGAAGCCGACCGAGTGGATCCGAAAACTTTCTACGGTTTCAAGTCGGGCAAGTTCTATGTGAGTTCGGACGGCGGTGCGACCTTCACGGCGTCCTCCGCGACGGGCCTCCCGGCCGGCGACAGCGTCCGCTTCAAGGCGCTGCCCGGCACGAAGGGTGACGTCTGGCTGGCGGGCGGCGCGAGTGACGGCGCGTACGGCCTGTGGCACTCGACGAACGGCGGTACGAGCTTCACCAAGCTCTCCAACGTCGACCAGGCCGACACGATCGGCTTCGGAAAGGCGGCCACAGGGGCCTCCTACCAAACCCTCTACACCAGCGCGAAGATCGGCGGCGTACGCGGCATCTTCCGCTCCACGGACCAGGGTTCGACCTGGACCCGCATCAACGACGACGCTCACCAGTGGGGTTGGACGGGCGCGGCCATCACCGGCGACCCACGTGTCTACGGCCGGGTCTATGTCTCGACGAACGGCCGGGGCGTGATCTACGGCGACACCTCCGACACGAGCGGCGGCGGCGACGGCGGTGGCGGCACCGACCCGACCCCCACCCCGACCGGCGCCTGCGCGGTGACGTACAAGATCACCAACCAGTGGTCGGGCGGCTTCCAGGCGGACGTCCAGCTCAGCAACACGGGCACCAGCGCCTGGTCCGGCTGGTCCCTCGCCTGG
>JABFXD010000241.1 GCA_013361925.1 Streptomyces sp.
GTTGCAGTACCTCGCGTATTCCATGTGCGCGTCCGGAAGCCAGCAGATCCGGCAGGACAAGGTCATCGAGATCCTGGAGCGGATGCGTAGGGAGTTCCCCGCCGTTCGCCCGGTCCGGCAGCGTTCCGCGGTCGAGTTCCTGCGTCGGCTGGAACGGCAGACGGGAATCCTCGTCGAATCCGGGCACGTCGGCCATGACGGCGATCTGATCCCTGTCTACGAGTTCCGGCATCTGACGTTTCAGGAGTATCTGGCGGGCCTGGCCCTTGTGGCGCGGAGATATCCGGGACGCGATCGGCAGGTGTCCCTCGCGGAGCAGATCGGCGCGCTCACCGCGGAGACCTCCCCCGTCGAGACGTCGTTGGATCACATGGAAGCCGTGATCGCGGAGAACTGGCGGGAGGCCATCCGGCTGACCGTGATGATCTGCAACGACGACGACGTGGACGGCGTTCTGCGGGCCATCGCCACGCCGTTGCCCGGGGAGGACGCGGCCACGACGGCACGGGCGCGGGCCGCGCTCGCGTGCGCCTGCCTCGCCGATGAGCCCAACGTCAGCGAGGAGGTCGCGGCCGACATCTTCACCCGGTTCGTCGCCGAACTCACCGAGCATGACGGAACCGGCCCCGCGGACACCGTTGCCGACCTCACTCTCGAAGAGGTGGGAGGCTCCAGTTGGGCCGCTGTTCTCAGCCGGAGGATCGTCGCCGAATGGTTGCGTGATCCCTCCCAGCACCACCGCCTCGCCGGCCCCGCCGCGACGGTCCTGGGCCAGTCGGCACCGATCGACGAGGAGGCTCTGCACGGCTGGGTCCGGAACCAGGTCGCACTCCTCGATGAGCCCGAGCCCGAGGTGGTCGTCGAAGCCTCGCTGGCCCTCATGGAGATCGCCTACACCCGGAGACTCGTCCTCGTCCCCGACCTGACCTCGAAACTCACGTCCACCCTCTCCAGGGGCCCTTGCGAGGCCACGGCGGCAGCGTGGGCTCTTGGGTGGGTCAAGAAGTCCTCGACCTGGGAGCCGACGACCGGCGAACTCACGGATCTGGCCGATGCCGTGGCCACGAGACGGCTTCCTCCCCAGGCCGTCGTGTTTCTGTTGTGGTGCTTCGACCACCCCCAGGTGCCATGGCACGACGAGATGGCGCCGGCCATGATGGACGCCTACACCTCGGCCGACCGGGATGCCCGGCTGGAGATCGGCCAGAAGTACCTTGCCCTGTTTCCCCAGACGGTGGAGCCCGTCGTCCAAGCGAGCCGACACCAGCACGCAGACGTCCGGCGCGAGGCGTCGCTGCTGCTGGCACAGCTGGACGGCTCGCTGGCCATGGACTCCTTGTTGGGGGTACTGACCGACGAAGACGGAAAAGCGCACGACGACGTCGTCCAGGCGCTCGGCACGCTCGGGAACCCCCGGGCGGTGGAACCTCTGCTCGGTATCCTCACGGCGCCCAACGGCACCACCAGCCACGCCGTCGCCACGGCCCTTGGCGAGCTGGGCGACCCACGAGCGGTCCAGCCCCTGCTCGACGCCCTCCCCCACACCAGCGGAGAGGTGCGCACGGCTGTCGTCCTCGCGCTGGGGAGCCTCGGCGATCACCGGGCGGTGGAACCCCTGCTCGGTATCCTCACGGCGCCCAACGGCACCACCAGCCACGCCGTCGCCACGGCCCTTGGCGAGCTGGGCGACCCACGAGCGGTCCAGCCCCTGCTCGACGCCCTCCCCCACGCCAGCAGAGCAGCGCGCACCGCAGTGGTGACGGCACTCGGGAGCCTCCGCGATCCCAGAGCCCTGGAGGCCCTGCTCGGCGAACTGACCCCGGCCCGGGGCGGCGTGGATCCCGTCGTCGCGCAAGCGCTCGGGCTTCTCGGTGACTCCCGGGCGGTGCAGCCCCTGCTCGACGTTCTGCCCCAGGTCAGTGGCGTACTGTCCAAGGCGGTCGTGGAAGCACTGGGTCATCTGGGCAACCGCAGGACCGTTCAACCTCTGCTCAGCGCGCTCAGGGGCGCTGCCGACGCATCGCCTCCGGACGACGACCTGCTGATGCACCTGGTCGAGGCACTCGCCGGCATCGGCGATCCACAGGCGCTCCAGCCGCTGTCGGAACTGCGGGTGGACCAATTCCCCCGACTCCGTTTCCGAGTACTCAGGGCACGGATGGAACTGGGAGACGAAAGGGCTCGCGCGGCGCTGGAAGAGGCCATGGCGCACAGCACCGCGATGACCCGGCGTGACGCACTCTGGACCCTTGCATCCCTGGAGGGCGACCAGGTCGACCGGGTGCTGCTCTCCAGGGACCGTGACGGCACCGCCCCCGGAATCGATCCTCAGCGGAAGATCGCCGAGTCGACCCTCCCGGCGTACGCCCATGCCGTCCGGCTTCCGCTCCGGCAAGTCCGCTCCCGATACGAGGAGTTGGCGAAGCGTTACCCACTCACGCTCGCCTGGCTCCCACCATCGACCTGACGGCCCGGCCGTCCCAAGGCGCTCAAACCCCCACGGCCTCCAGCACCGCCATCGCCGCGTTGTGCCCCGGCACCCCACTCACCCCTCCCCCACGCACCGCGCCCGCCCCGCACAGCAGCACGTTGGCGTGCGGGGTCTCCACGCCCCAGCGGCCGGTGTTGTCCTGGGCGTAGGGCCAGGACAGTTCGCGGTGGAAGATGTTGCCGCCGGGGAGGCGCAGGTCGCGTTCCAGGTCGAGTGGGGTCTTGGCCTCGATGCAGGGGCGGCCCTCGGCGTCCACGGCCAGGCAGTCGGTGATCGGTTCCTCCAGGTGGGCGTCGAGTTGGGCGACGGTCGCCTTCAACAGCTCCTCGCGCACGCCGGAGTTGTCGGCGTCGAAGAGCCGTGCGGGCGTGTGCAGTCCGAAGAGGGTCAGGGTCTGGTAGCCCTGTTCCACCAGCTCGGGGCCCAGGATCGACGGGTCCGTCAGCGAGTGGCAGTAGATCTCCGAGGGCGGCGCGGAGGGCAGGCGGCCCGCCGAGGCCTCCGCGTGGGCGGTGGCCAGCTGCTCGTATCCCTCGGCGATGTGGAAGGTGCCCGCGAACGCCTCGCGCGGATCCACCGTGCTGTCGCGCAGCCTCGGCAGCCGCTTGAGCAGCATGTTCACCTTGAGCTGGGCGCCCTCGGCGGGGGCCGGGGGCGCGTCGCCGGTCAGTTCGGCCATGGCCTGTGGGGAGGCGTTCACCAGGACGTGCCGGGCGGTCACCACCCCTTCCTGCTCCGCCGTTCGGTACGTCACCTCCGCCGTACGCCCGTCCGTGGCGATCCGCACCGCCTCGTGCCCGGTGGCGAGGACGGCGCCGGCGTTCCGTGCCGCAGCGGCCAGGGCGTCCGTCAGGGCACCCATGCCGCCGACCGGCACGTCCCAGGCGCCGGTGCCGCCGCCGATCACGTGGTAGAGGAAGCAGCGGTTCTGCGCGAGGGAGGGGTCGTGGGCGTCGGCGAAGGTGCCGATCAGGGCGTCGGTGAGGACGACGCCCCGGACCAGGTCGTCCGCGAAGCGGTCCTCGACGGTGACGCCGATCGGCTCCTCGAACAGGGCCCGCCAGGCCTCCTCGTCGTCCACCCGGCGGCGCAGTTCCTCGCGGGTGGGCAGCGGTTCGGTGAGGGTGGGGAAGATCCGTTCGGCGACGCGGCCGGTCATGCCGTAGAAGCGCTGCCAGGCCTGGTACTCGTGCTCGCCGCCGGTGAGGCGCGCGAAGGCCTCGCGGGTGCGCCGCTCGCCGCCGCCGACCAGGAGTCCGGTCGGTCGGCCGTCGCGTTCGACGGGGGTGTACGAGGAGATCGTGCGCGTACGGATGCGGAAGTCCAGGCCCAGGTCCCGGACGATCTTCTTGGGGAGCAGGCTGACCAGGTAGGAGTAGCGCGACAGCCGGGCGTCGACGCCGGCGAACGGCCGGGTGGAGATCGCGGCGCCGCCGGTGTGGTCCAGCCGCTCCAGGACCAGGACGGACCGTCCGGCCCGGGCGAGGTAGGCGGCGGCGACGAGGCCGTTGTGTCCGCCGCCGACGATCACGACGTCGTACGTGTGTCCAACGAGTGCAGGCATGCCCCTTCGTAACACGTGATGATCTAGGGCGGCCAGAAGGGCGCCGTATCGCGCGGCGAGGTGCAGACTCGCCGCGTGGCACACTCGCGGCAGCACATGCACGACCTGATCGACCATCTGGTGGGGGCCGGGAACGCGGTCCGGTACCACCCGTCGTCCGCCGTCGACCCGTTCTGGCATCACCAGGGAGGCCCCGAGTGCTTCCTCGAACGCCCGATCGACTTCGCGGTGGCCCGGGCGGCCCCGGGTCAGCCGGAGGATCTCGGGTTCGCCGAGGACGAGGACCGGATCTACTGTCTGCGGTGCTGGACCGTGATCACCGGCTCGGATCATCCGTTTCCCGGGTTCCCGGGCCGCCCGCGCTGAGGCGGCGTCCTCCGTTCAGCCGCCGCCCGCCGCGTGCTGCTGCCGCAGGACCGCCACCCTGCGGTACAGCTCGACCGCCTCCGCGCCGCGGCCTAGTTGCTCCAGGCAGTGCGCCTCGTCGTTGCGGCTGGCGAGGGTGTCGGGGTGGCCGGCGCCGAGGACGCGTTCGCGGGCGGTGGCGACCCTGCGGTACTGGGTCAGGGCGTCGGCCCAGCGGCCCAGCCAGCCGAGGCCGACGGCGACCTCACGGCGGCTGACCAGGGTGTCGGGGTGCTCGGGGCCGAGGACGCGCTCACGGATGGCGCAGACGTCGCGGGACTCGGCGAGCGCCTCCTCCCAGCGGCCGAGGCGGCCCAGGTTGACGCCGAGGCCGTGGCGGGCGCGCAGGGTCTCGGGGTGGGCGGGGCCGTTCACCCGGGTGCGGTCCTCGATGAGGTCGCGGTAGAGCTGGAGGGCCTCGGCGCTGCGGCCCAGGCGGCCGAGGCTGATGCCGACCTCGTAGCGGGCGGCGAGGGTGTCGGGGTGGTCGGGTCCGAGGGCCTGGGCGCGGGCCTCGGCGACCTCGTGGTAGGTCTGGAGGGCCTCCGGCCAGCGCCCCAACTGGCCCAGGGCGTAAGCGACTTCGTAGCGGGTGACGAGGGTGTCGGGATGCCCGGCGCCCAGGACACGGGCGCGGGCGACGGCCACGTCTTCGGCCATGCGGTAGGAATCCTCCAGGCGGCCGAGGCGGCTGAGGTTGAAGGCCAGGTTGTGGCGGCAGCGCAGGGTGTCGGGATGGTCGGCGCCCATCGTCCGCTCGCGGGCGGCGAGGACGGACGTGTAGACCTGGTGGGCGTCGAAGTGACGGCCCAACTGGCCCAGTACGTACGCCATTTCCTGGCGGGCGGCGAGGGTGTCGGCATGGTCGGGGCCGAGGGCGAGGCTGCGGGCGCGGGCGACGTGTTTGTACTCGCGCAGGGCGTCGGCGGCGCGGCCGGTGCGGGAGAGGGTGAAGGCGACCTCGTAGCGGCTGGCGAGGGTGTCGGGGTGCTCGGGGCCGAGGAGTTGCTCGCGTTCGGCGGCGACCGCGCGGTGCACCTCACCGGCCTCCGCCCAGCGGCCGAGGCGGCCCAGGGTGAGCCCGGCGTTGTGGCGGCCGGTCAGGGCGGTGACCGTGTCCCGGGGCGGTTCGTCCGGTGCGGGGTCGAGGGGCCGGGGGAGGATGGGTGCGCCGGTGCCCCGGGAGGACGCCGGCCTCGGGATCCACTCGCCGGTCAGGGCGGCACCGTCCACGGGCCGCGGGGTGGCGGCGCCGGGACCGACGGCCTTGTGGCCGGTGGTCATGCCGCGGGTCCAGGACGGCAGGCGGGTGCGGCGGTCCGGTGGTTCGAGGGCCGGGCGGAGCGTCGGCTGAGGGGTCACCAGCGTGGGCACGTACGTCTGCCCGAGCCGAGGATGCTTGACTGACGCACGGTCCACCTCGCCCGCACGGCCCACGCTGATCCGGCGCCCCACCTCACGGGCGTCGTACGGGCGTTGGTCGGGCAGTTTGGCCAGCAGGTCCAGGATGATCTTCTCGAAGTACGGGGGCACCTCGGCGCGGTGGCTGCGCGGTGGACGGGGTGGTGTGTCGCGGTGGCCGACGAGGATCGCCCAGGCGTCGTCGAGGTCGAACGGCGGTGCCCCGGTGGTGATCTCGTACAGCACGCACCCCAGCGAGTACAGGTCGCTGCGCTGGTCGACCTCGGAGCCGCCGATCTGCTCCGGCGACATGTAGTGCGGGGTGCCCATCGCGATGCCGGTGCCGGTGAGCCGGGAGGTGAAGCCGATGTCGTGGCCGAGCCGGGCGATGCCGAAGTCGCAGATCTTCACGGTGCCGTCGGCCAGCCGCATGATGTTGGCGGGCTTCAGATCGCGGTGCACGATGCCCTGCTCGTGGGTGTAGGCGAGCGCGGCGGCGACCTGGTCGGCGATCTCGACGACGTCCGGGACGGGCAGCGGATGATGGCGGTTGTCCTCCAGGAGCTGGCTGAGGTTGCGGCCCTCCAGCAGCTCCATGACGAGGAAGAGGATGCCGTCGGACTCGCCGAAGTCATGGACGACGGTGACCCCCCGATGCTGGAGGGCGGCGGCGACGCGGGCCTCCCGCCGGAACCGCTCGCGCAGGACGCGGGTGAAGGACTGGTCGTGGGAGGGGCCGAGCGGTTTGAGGCACTTCACGGCGACCTGGCGGCCCAGCGACTCGTCGCGGGCCCGCCACACCTCGCCCATGCCGCCGCGTCCGATCAGGTCGAGCAATCGGTAGCGGCCCTGGATCAGCTTGCTGTCCCCCATCTGCTGCGATCGCCCCCGTCGAAGTCGCCCGCCCCTGGCCCGTCCAGTATGGCGAGCTATCTCCCGACTTTGTACGGTGCCGGGCGGGAGCCGGGGCCGAGCCGTGACATGGCGCGCAGGATGTGTTTGGGCGGCAGTTGCCAGCGCAGACGTGCGGGAACAGCGCGCAACAGGGTGCCGGTGCGACGCAACTGGCGGGTGACGGTGGCGGGTTCCGGGGCGGGTCTGCCGTACAGATCGTGGGCGTACGGCGGCAGAGCGGCGTACGCCAGGTGTGCCACGCGCCGCCACAGCACCTCGCGCGCCGGGACGAGCAGGGGGTGCGTCGGCGGACGGAGCAGGAAGTCGTCGACCGCGCGTGCCTCGGGCCCGGCGGTGAGTTCGGGTCCGACCTTCTCGAAGTAGGCGGCCATCTCGGCCTGGTTCGCGGGTACCGCGTCGGGGTCGAGGCCCACCAGCCGTGCGCTGACGCGGTGTTCGGCGATGTAGCGGTCGGCCTGTTCGTCGGTGAGGTGGAAGCCGGAGCGGCGGCCGACCTGGAGATAGGAGTCGATCTCGGCGCAGTGCACCCACAGCAGCAGCTCGGGTTCGCCGACCCCGTAGGTCTCGCCGGTGTCGGGGTCGGTCGCGGACAGCATGCTGTGGATCTTCCGGACGCGGGCGCCCGCCCGTTCGGCCGCCGCCGTGGTGCCGTACGTCGTGGTGCCGACGAAGTTCGCGGTGCGCAGCAGCCGGCCCCAGGCGTCCTGCCGGAAGTCGGAGTTCTGCATGACTCCGCGCACGGCACGGGGATGCAGGGCCTGGAGGTAGAGCGCGCGGACGCCCGCGACCCACATCATCGGGTCGCCGTGCAACTGCCAGGTCACCGAGTGAGGGGTGAACAGCCCGGGATCTCCCATACCCGCAGGCTAACGCCGAACCCTCGGCATCCCCAGACCGATCCACGAGATGATCTCCCGCTGGATCTCGTTGTTGCCGCCGCCGAAGGTGAAGATGACCGCGGAGCGGTAGCCGCGC
>JABFXD010000581.1 GCA_013361925.1 Streptomyces sp.
CGGCGCGGGCCACGCCGACGGCACGCCCTCCGTGCTGCTCTACGACTGCGACGACCTGGCCGACTGGCGGTTCGCGGGCGTCCTCCTGGACGGCAACGACCCCGTCGCGACCGATGTGTTCGGCGACAAGGCGGTCGGCTGGGAATGCCCGCAGCTGTACGCGACGGCGAGCGGGGAGTGGGTGCTGGTGGTGTCGCTGTGGGACGGCGACCCGATGGGCACCGGATACCTGACGGGCCGTCTGGAGCCCTCCCCCGAGGCCGGGTTGAGGTTCGTCGTCCGCGGCGGCGGCCAACTCGACCACGGACGGGCCTTCTACGCCCCCGCCGTGCTCCAGGAGGACCATCGGGCCCTGATGTGGGGTTGGTCGTGCGAGTCCCGCGAACAGGGCGAGATCGACCGCGCGGGCTGGGCCGGCACCCTCACCGCACCGAGGGTGGTGGACGTCCACACGGACGGGACCCTGAGCGTCGTACCGGCACCGGAGCTCCAACTGCTGCGCGCGCCGGAGCCGTTCGTGACCGAGCCGGACCAACGGGCCCCGCTGCCGCGGTCGTACGACCTGACGGTGACCGCCCGCACCCGGACGACCGTGGGCCTGCTGCGGTCCGCCGACGGCACGGAACTGACCGTCGTGCTCGACCCGGACGAGGGCAGGGTGACCGTGGACCGCGGCGCGGGAAGCGCGGCTCCCGTCGTCGTACGGGCGCCCGCGCGGCAAGTGCGTGTCCTCGTCGACGGCTCCCTGCTGGAGGTGTTCGTCGACGACCGGGCGACGGTCACCGAGCGGGTCTACCGGCGGGACGGCGACATGGCGGAGCTGACCGTGACAGGCGCCGGGGCGACCGTCATCGGATGGGAGCAGGCCCCACCGACGCACGGCTGATCACCGGACACGCGAGACGTCGTACCGTCGCGGGCGGCGTCTTGCCGGTCTCGATGGCGTCCAGGAGGAGTCGGGTCGCCGCCTCGCCCATCGCCCGGTGCGGCAGCGCGACCGTGGTGAGGGGCGGGGAGAGATGGGCGGCCATGTGCTCCTGGTCGTCGTAGCCGACCACGGACAGGTCCTCGGGGACGGCGAGCCCGAGACGGGTCGCGGCGTGCAGGACGCCCGCGGCGACCCGGTCGTTGTAGCAGAAGACGCCGGTGGGGCGACGGTCCGCGGGGACGCCGTCCAGGAGCCGCAGCGCTCCCTCGTGGCCGCCGGAGATCTCGCCGCCCGTCCGTACGACCCACTCCTTCGGGACGGTGATCCCCTCGGCGCGCAGCGCGTCGCGGAAGCCGCGCAGGCGTTCCACGGAGGCGATGTCGTCGAGGCCGCCGACATGGGCGATCCTGCGGTGCCCCTGCTCCAGGAGCAGCCGGGCCGCCGTACGGCCCCCGGCGCGTTCGGCGGGGATGACGGCGGGCAGGGAGTCGTCCTCGGGGACGCAGTTGGCGAGGACGGAGTGGGTGCGGTGCAGGCCCTCGGGGACCCGGACGCGGCGCAGGGAGAAGGCGGCGTAGATGATGCCGTCCACGCGCCGGTCGAGGAGCTCGGCGACCGCCGCGTCCTCCTTGGCCGGGTCGCCGCCGGAGTCGACGGTCAGGACGAGGTGCTCGCTGTCCCAGGCGGTCTCCATGGCGCCGCGCAGCAGCCGGCCCGCGAAGGGCGAGGAGGCGATCTCGTCGGTGACCAGGCCGATCACGGCCGTACGGCGGCGGCGCAGGCCGCGGGCCACGGGGTCGGGGCGGTAGCCGAGCTGGGCGGCGGCCTGGCGGATGCGTTCCTGGGTGGCGGGCGAGAGATTGCCCGCGGCGCGGCCGTTGAACACGAAGGAGACGGCGGTGTGCGAGACCCCGGCGAGCCGCGCCACATCCCGTGACGTGGGGCGGCCCGTGCCCGCCGGCTGCTTCTCCTCGGTGCTGCCCATGCCGTCCGCTGTCCTCATCCCCGCCCGTCCGCTTGATCACCGCTCACCCTATCCGTGACGCTGGAGGGACGACATGGTCGAGGGAAAGGTCCGGCAGTGATCAACATCCCGGAACACACGCTGAACGACGGCACACGCTTCCCGGCGATCGGCCTGGGCACCTGGCCCCTGGGCGACGCGGAGGCGGAACGCGCGGTGACCGCGGCCCTGGGCCTCGGCTACCGCCTGGTCGACACGGCGACGAACTACCGCAACGAGGCCGGTGTCGGTCTCGGTGTCGCCCGGGCCGGCGTCCCCCGCGAGGAGGTCGTGGTGACCACCAAGCTCCCGGGCCGCCACCACGGCTACGAGGAGACCCTGGCCTCCTTCGAGGAGTCCCGCCGCCGTCTCGGCCTGGACTACGTGGACCTGTATCTCATCCACTGGCCGCTGCCCCGCGTCGACAAGTACGTGGACTCCTGGCGGGCCATGATCAAGCTGCGGGAGGACGGTCTCGTACGGTCGATCGGGGTCTCCAACTTCACGCGCGAGCACATCGAGCGGCTGGAGAAGGAGACGGGCGTCCTTCCGTCCGTCAACCAGGTCGAGCTGCATCCGCACTTCCCGCAGGAGGAGCTGCGCGCCTTCCACGCCGCGAAGGGCGTCCTCACCGAGAGCTGGAGCCCGCTGGGCCGTGGCTCCGGCCTGCTGGACGACCCCGTGGTGATCAGCGTCGCCGAGGCGCACGGGGTGACTCCCGGCCAGGTGGTGCTGCGCTGGCACACCCAGCTCGGCGCGGTGCCGATCCCCAAGTCGGCCGACCCCGAGCGGCAGCGCGCGAACCTCGACGTCTTCGGCTTCGAGCTGAGCCCCGGCCAGCTGGCGGCGATCGCGGACCGGGGCCACCGGCGGATGGGCGGGGACCCGGAGACGCACGAGGAGTTCTGAACGGGCCGGTCCTCGAAGTGAGGCTTTGTCGAAGGTGCCCCCGGCTCCCCTTCCCTGCCTCTATGGTCGCTGCGGCACCTCGCCGATCGTCCGTCCGAGACCCCTGGAGGGCCCGTATGCGCACTTCACTCCGCGTCGGCATCGCCGGGGCGGTGGCCGTGGCCACCGTCCTCACCGGTGGCACCGCCCGGGCGACACCGCCGGGTCCCGGGGTCACCGCGAAGCTGATCAGCCAGAAGACCGTGGGCGACACGGACTACGTCGTCCGTGAGATCACCGTTCCGCCCGGCCAGGCCACCGGCTGGCACTACCACGACGGTCCGCTCTACGCCGTCGTGCGGCAGGGCACGCTGAGCCACTTCGACTCCGGCTGCGCGTCGGACGGCGTGTACGCCAAGGGCGACTTCGTCCAGGAGCCGGCCGGTCCGGACCATGTGCACATCGGGCGCAACCTCGGGGACACCCCGCTCGTCCTGGACGTGCTGTACGTGCTGCCGCACGGCTCGCCGTTCTCCGAGGACGCGCCCAACCCCGGCTGCCCCTTCGGATAGCGGACTTCGCCTGGCGGACCCGGGCCGTCAGGCGGGGGGCAGCGGCTGTTCGGCCCAGATCGTCTTGCCGGAGCCGGTCTGCCGGCTGCCCCAGCGCTGGGTGAGCTGGGCGACGAGGAGCAGTCCGCGGCCGCCCTCGTCGTAGGCGTGGGCGCGCCGCAGATGCGGTGAGGTGGAGCTGCCGTCGGAGACCTCGCAGATGAGGGTCCGGTCGCGGATCAGCCGGAGCTGGACGGGTGGTTCGCCGTACCGGATGGCGTTGGTGACCAGTTCGCTGACGACGAGTTCGGTGACGAACGCGGCCTCGTCCAGTCCCCACGCGGTCAGCTGCTCGGTGGCGGCCTGCCGGGCCTGGGCCACGTGCGCCGGATCGGGCGGGATGTCCCAGGTGGCGACGCGGTCCGCGCCGAGCGCCCGGGTGCGGGCCAGCAGGAGGGCCACGTCGTCGCTGGGCTCCTCCGGCAGCACCGCCTTGAGGACGGTGTCGCACAGGGCGTCGAGGGAGCTGGCGGGCGCGGTCAGGGCCCGGCACAGTTCGCTCGTGGCGTGGTCGATGTCGCGGTCGCGGTCCTCGACGAGGCCGTCGGTGTAGAGGGCGACGATCGCGCCCTCGGGGAGTTCCACCTCGGTGGCCTCGAAGGGCAGGCCGCCGACGCCGAGCGGGGGTCCCGCGGTCATGGGGACGCATTCCGAGGTGCCGTCGGGCAGCACGAGGGCGGGCGGCGGATGGCCTGCGGCGGCGAAGTTGAGGCGCCGCGAGACCGGGTCGTAGACGGCGTAGAGGCAGGTGGCGCCCAGTTCCGCCACCTCGTCGTCGCCGTCGTAGGCGGCCAGGTGGGTGACCAGGTCGTCGAGGTGGGTGAGGAGCTCGTCGGGCGGCAGGTCGACGTCGGCGAGGGTGCGGACGGCGGTGCACAGCCGGCCCATGGTCGCCGAGGAGGAGATGCCGTGGCCGACCACGTCACCGACGACGAGGGCGACGCGGCTGCCGGACAGCGGGATGACGTCGAACCAGTCGCCGCCGATGCCGGCGAGGGAGCCGGACGGCAGATAGCGGTGGGCGACCTCGACGGCGGCCTGCCCCGGCAGTCCCCGGGGCAGCAGGCTGTGCTGGAGGGCGAGCGCGGTGGTGCGTTCGCGGGCGAAACGGCGGGAGTTGTCGACGCAGACGGCGGCCCGGCTGGCGAGTTCCTCGGCGAGGGCGGCGTCGTCCGGGACGTAGGGGTCGGAGTGGCCGATGCGGACGGCGACGGCGACGCCCAGTGTGGTGCCCCGGGCCCGGAGCGGCACCGCGATCAGTGAGTGGGCGCCTTCCCGGTAGGGCTTGCCCTTGGGGGCGCGGGCGTTGCGTTCCCGCACCCAGCGGTCGAAGGAGGGCTCCCCGGCGCGGCTGAGCACGGCCCGCCCTTCGCGCATGGCCCGTGCGGGCGGCGAGTACGGCGGGTAGACGTCCGTGAACCCCAGGTGCACGGCGGCCTCGGGCGTGCCCTCGGTGACCGAGCCGTGGGCGACCCGGCGCAGGACGAGGTCCTGGGGCAGCACGCTCGGGGGTTCGTCGGGGCCGAGCACCCATTCGAGGAGGTCGACGCTGGTGAAGTCGGCGAACCGCGGGATCACGAGCGAGACGAGTTCCTCGGCGGTGCGGACCACGTCCAGGGTGGTGCCGATGGCGTCCGCGGCCTCGTTCAGCAGGGCGAGGCGCTGCCGGGCCCAGTGCTGCTCGGTGCTGTCGAACGCCGCGAGGGCGACGCCGACGAGCTCGTCGAGGGCGTTGCGCACCGGCCACATCTCGATGTTCCAGGCGTGGTAGCGGCTGCCGGAGGGGGCGCGGGTGTAGCTCTCGTAGTGGATGGGCTCGCCGGTCTCGACGACGTGCCGCAGATGCCAGTTGAAGCCCCGGCTGTGCTCGGCCTCCTCCACGGTCTCGGGGAAGTAGCGGCCGAGCAGGGCCTCCTCGGGGACGCCCATCACCTGGCAGGCGACCTGGTTGAGCCGGAGATAGCGCTGGCCGGGGTCGAAGACCGACATGGACATGGAGGCCTGCTGGAAGGCCTGTCCGGCCAGGGTGGGCTCGGCTCCGCCGGGTTGCTCGGCGGTGATCACGAATCCGCCGGGCGCCCCGTCCGGGCCGAGGACCTCGCAGGCCCGCACCGGCACGGTGACAGGAGTGCCGTCGCGGTGCCGCAGGACGACGGTGCCGGCCCGGGCGGCGACGGTCTCGGGCGGCGGGTCCTCGGCGAGCAGCTCACGCACCGCCCGCCCCACGACCTCCTCGGCCGGGTGGCCGGTCAGTCGCCGGGCACCGTCGCTCCACCCCGTCACCGTGCCGTGGGCGTCGATGATCGCCGCGGCGGAGGCATGCTCCATGTCGTCCAGGATGGTCCCTTTGCCGCACCGCATCAACCGCGGTACGGCCTCCCGGACCCGGGCGTCACTTCCGGCGGGCCCGCAGGGCGGCGAGTGCCTTGTCGGCGTGGGTGTTCATCCGCAGCTCACTGCGGACGACCTCCAGGACGGTGCGGTCCTCGGCGATGACGAAGGTCACCCGCTTGGTGGGCGCCAGCGAGAAGCCCCGGGCCACGCCGAACCGCTCCCGGATCGCCCCGTCCTGGTCGGACAGCAGCGGCATGCCGAGCGAGTGGGCGCCCGCGAACTCCTGCTGGCGTTCCACGGAGTCCCCGCTGATCCCGACGGGCCGGGCGCCGGCCGCGGCGAACTCGGCGGCGAGGTCACGGAAGTGGCAGGCCTCGGCGGTGCAGCCGGCGGTCAGCGCGGCCGGGTAGAAGAACAGCACGATCGGCCCGTCGGCCAGCAGCGAGGTCAGGCTGCGGGGCGTGCCGGTCTCGTCCGGCAGCTCGAAGTCCTCGACCTTGTCGCCGACGTCGATGCGCTTGCTCATACCTGGGCCTCCGTGTTCCGTGCGATGTCGCGGGCCCACAGGACTAGGGGCACCTGAAGGGGCAGCCGTCCGATCGCGGCGGCCTTCTGCGGGGTGGGACGGTCGCGCCAGTCGACGGCCATCTTCACGTTCGCCGGGAAGACCCCGACGAAGAAGGCGGCGGAGGCCAGGGCGGCGGCCTTCCGGGTGCGGGGGGCCACGAGCCCCGCCGCCAGCGCGAACTCGACGACGCCGCTGGCGTAGGTCCAGGTCCTCGGCGATCCCGGCAGGAACTTCGGGATGGTCGCGTCGAAGGAGCGGGGCGAGGTGAAGTGGGTGACGCCTACCCCGGCCAGCAGGCCGGCCAGCAGCAGGGGTGAACGTGGGGACCGGGGCACGGCTCCTCCTAGGGGGGTCTGCCGCGCGATATTACTGGACGGTACAAGCAGGTGGTACGGCGGCCTCTTCCCTTACCCAGAACGCCGGTTGTGGGTCCCGGGCGTGTGCCCGAAGGAGCGGCGGAAGACGTCGATGAAGGCGCTGGTGGAGGACCAGCCGCAGCGGTGGGCGACGGTCGTGACGGGCTGGTCGTCGGCCAGCATGCGCAGGGCGTGGTAGAGGCGGCACTGAGTGCGCCACTGGGGGAAGGTCATGCCGAACTCGGTGCGGAAGAGCCGGCTGAGGGTGCGTTCGCTCGCGCCGGTGGCGGTGCCGAGGGCGGCGAGGGTGCGTGGGTCGGCCGGGTCGGCGTGGAGGATCGCGCAGACGGCGGCCAGGCGCGGGTCGGTGGCGGTCGGCAGGCGCAGGGGCTGCTGGGGTGAGGCGCGGAGCTGGTCGCGCAGGACGGCGAGCAGACGCCGGCGTTCGGGACCGTGGTCGTCGGGGTCGCGGGTGTAGGCGACGATCAGCTCGCGCAGCAGCGGGCCGACGGCGAGGACGGTGGGGGCGTCCAGGCCGAGCGGGTTGTCGTCGGCGGGCAGGCCGACCAGGTGGAGGTGGAGATGACCGTGGGCGCGGTGCGCGTGGACGGTGCCCGCGGGGACCCAGATGGCCCGGTTGCCGGGCGCGAACCACGTGCCGGCGTCGGTGGTCACCGCCAGGACTCCCGAGCCCGCATAGACGATCTGGTGGTCGTCGTGCCGGTGGGCGTCGATGCGTTCGCCAGCGAGGAGGCTCTGCGCCCGGGTCGGCGCCTGGGGGGTATGGCGGATGTCCGGCACAAGTAGGCAGTTTATCGAAAGCGCGCCATGGGCCGGGGTCGGGACGATCGACTCATGACCGCGCTACGCCATCTCTCGCTGGGGCACGCCTGCGTCGACGTCTACCAGGGTGCCGTCGCCGCCCTGGTGCCGTACTTCGTCGCCGAGCGCGCCTACACCTACGCCGCCGCCTCGGGCGTCGTCCTCGCCGCGTCCCTGCTGTCGTCGGTGGTGCAGCCGCTGTTCGGGGCGCTCACCGACCGGTGGGCGATG
>JABFXD010000562.1 GCA_013361925.1 Streptomyces sp.
CTCCTCGCCCTGTGGCACGACGAGCAGTGGCAGGTCGCCCTCGTCTCGGCCCTCTTCGGCCTCGGCGTCGGGCTCGCCTTCGCCTCCATGGCCAACCTGATCGTGGGCAGCGTCCCGGCCGACCAGACGGGCGCCGCGACCGGCATGAACGCCAACATCCGCACCATCGGCGGCTCCATCGGCGCCGCCGTCACCAGCGTCCTGGTGACCGGGCACCTCCAGCCCTCCGGACTGCCGTACGAGTCCGGATACACCCATGGCTTCACGCTGCTGGCGCTGCTGCTGCTCGGGGCGGCCCTGGCCGCGCTGCTCGTCCCCGTCGGGCGGGCCGTACGCAGGGTCACCGTGGACACCCCGGCCCGCCCGGAGACCGTCTCCACCCGGGGCTGACGTCCCGCCAGTCGGATCGGCCGCGCGCGTGCGGTAGGGTTTACCTGCGCGTTCACACGGAACACCCGTGGCGATCGCGGCCGGGACGTGGCGCAGCTTGGTAGCGCACTTGACTGGGGGTCAAGGGGTCGCAGGTTCAAATCCTGTCGTCCCGACGGCAGGAGAGGGGCCCCGCGGGCGGAAGCTCGCGGGGCCCCTCTCCTCGTATGCCGGTGCCCGTCTCAGGCGTTCGGGTCGAAGGGGATGCCGGAGGGCTTCGAGAGTCCGAGGGCGTACTGGAAGTCGCCGTCGTCGATCTTGATGCTGGCCGAGCCGAAGTCGGCGCTCAGGAGCTTGTCGCGGTAGCCGGCCGGGTAGCCGTTCCAGCCGACGAGGCGCGGGAAGAACCAGCCGCCGGTGGCGTTCTCGGGTGGTTCGTCGTTGGTGTTGGCGAAGCGGAAGCAGTGGGTGGACACACCGTCCTTGTGGTAGACGATCTTCGGATGCGTGCCGTCGAAGCGGACCGAGCCGCGGGCGGCCACCTGGTAGCCGCCGTGCTGGGACACGGACACGTACTGCACCTGGTCGCCGTTGATCCACACCACGACGTGCTCCCAGTCGTGCCGGTGCCCGATGGCCGCCGGGCCGAGGGTGGCCTGGTCCTTCTCGAAGTAGCTCGCGTACATCACCGCGCACCAGCCGTTGTTGCACTTCGCGCGCGAGTAGGTGTTGGCGTTGGCGAGCTGGGCGTAGTCGTGGCAGTGGCCGTTGACGTCGCCGCCCGGCTTCAGACCGGGGTTGAGGGTGCCGTCGGCGCCGATCGCGGCGGTCGCGTAGCAGCCGTCGCCGTCGTAGTCGTAGGCCGGGGAGTAGGTCTGCTCCAGGCCGTCGGCGTTCTGCGGGAGCAGGGTCAGGACGCCCGCGTGGGCGGACGTGGGGACGGCGACGACGAGGGCCAGTGCGCCGAGGAGTGCCGAGGCGAACGATCTCAACTTGGGCATGACAGCGGCTCCTTGTCAGCAGTAGAGGTTGCCGCCCGGCGCGACGCCGAGGATCGAGGTGAACCGGTTGTAGGCGTCGACGCGGCTCTGCACCTGCGCCGGGTTCCTGCCGTCGCACTCCAGGGAGCCGTTGATGGAGCGGATCGTCTGGCCGAAGCCGGCCTGGTTGACCATGGCGTTGTGCGGGGTCATGGTGCCGGGTCCCGACTGGGTGTTCCAGTACCACAGACCGGTCCGCCAGGCCACGGACGCGTCGTTCTGCACCAGCCAGGGGTTGCCCAGCAGATCCAGCCCCAACGCGTCGCCGGCCGCCTTGTAGTTGAAGTTCCAGCTGAGCTGGATGGGCCCGCGACCGTAGTAGGCGGCCTGGCCGGCCGGGCAGCCGTACGACTGGCTCCAGTCGCAGTAGTGGGGGTAGTTGGCGGTGTTCTGCTCGACGACGTGGACCAGGCCGCCGGTCTCGTGGTTGACGTTGGCGAGGAAGGCGGCGGCCTCCTGCTTCTTCACCGTGTCACTGCCGGTGTTCGCGAAGCCGGGGTAGGAGCTGAGGGCCGCGACGAGCCCGCTGTAGGTGTAGAACGAGTTCCGGCTCGGGAACATCTGGTTGAACTGCGCCTCGGAGACCACGAACCCGGACGGGGTGCCGCCACCGCCGCTCGTGGGCGCGTTCCACTTCTGGTTGGCCGTGCCGGCACAGGTCCAGATCTGCAGCCGGGTGCCGTTGGCGCTGTTGTTGTCGCGGACGTCGAGGCACTTGTTCGCGGCCGGGTTGACGATGTCGCGCGCCGCGCTCACCACCCACTGCTGGTTGGCGCCGCCCGAGCAGTCCCACAGCTGGACCGCGGCCCCGTCGGCGGTGCTGCGCTCGACCACGTCCAGACACTTGCCGAGTGCCCGGAGCGTGCCGTCACCGGAGTTGGACCAGATCTGGGCGCCGGTTCCGTTGCAGTCGTAGAGCTGTACCGGGGTGCCGTTGGCGTTGCTCGCGCCCGCCACGTCGACGCACTTGCCGGCGAGCCCGGATATCGACCCACTGGCGGCGTGCGCAGGGGTCACGGTCAACAGTGCGGTCAGGACGGCCAACAGCGCGGCGAGGACCGGGAGTCTGCCGACGCGAAGAGACAAGGGCATGGTGGAGACGCTCCTGAGGGGGGTGTCGTGGGGTGAGCGGGCGTCACACGGGCGTTGCTGACCGGGAACCTAAAGGTATGGACCATTTCCGTCAAGGGGTGAAGTAAGCCTTGAGGGAAGGGAGTTGCCGACCTCGGCGTCAGAGCAGGACGGTCAGCCGGACGGTCACGTCGTCATCGGTCGTCAGGCTTCGCGGACTGCGCACGGCGGCCTTGAGCGGCAGCAGATAGCGGCCGTCCTTGGGGAAGAGCGACGTGGTGAAGGTGGTCTCGCCGATGCTCGCCTCGACCGGGATCACTCCCCAGCCGTACGAGGCCGCCGTCGCCACCTCACGGATGTCGGCGGACTCGTCGTCCGGTACGGGGACGAAGTAGTAGGGGGCCGGGCCGCGCCATTCGATCACCTGACCGGTGAAGACCAGTTCCATGAGGGGTCAGCGTACGGCGCCCTCCCCGGTCGGTGACCGGCCTGTGGACGCCCTCTTGACGTCCACCGCGACTCGATCGACACTCCAGATGGGAATCCTAGTGAACAGGTAGGGAAACATGAGGCGCCTTGAACCGGCCGTCGGCCGAGTGAGCCGTACGTCTCGGCCGTCGCCTCTTCTCACCTCCCGCCGGCACATCGACCTCCAGCGCGTCTGCAGCGCCATCCGCGCCCGCGGCTGACCCGGTCGCCGTTCCCTGTCGCGTCCGCCGTGCCGCCGGGCACGGGCACGCCCCCCTCCTTCCGGCCCGACGTCGCTACCGCCGCGCGTACGTCCGCGCGCCCACACCCAGGGAGACCCATGTCCGTCACTCCGCTCGCCCCCGTCACGATCGCGCAGCCCCTCCCCGCCTTCCGGGGCCGCATCGGCCGGGACGCGCGCAGCGGGCACTACGCCGTGCCGCGCCGCTACCGGCTCCATCTGTCGACGTCATGTCCCGACGGCCTGCGCATCGCCGTCGTGCACAGCCTGCTCGGCCTCGCCGAGGCCTGTCCCGTGACCTTCCTGGACGCCGTCCCCGACTGTCCCGACGGCGGACACTCCGCGCTGCGCCCGCTGTACGAGGCGAGCGCCCACCACTACACCGGTGCCGCCTCCGGGCCCGTCCTCAGTGACGACTGGTCGGGGCGCATCGTCAGCACCCACGCCCCGGACATCACCCGTGACCTGGCCGAGCGCAGCGAGTTGGGAGTCCATCCGGCCGAAGGCCGGGGGAGCTTCGGCGGCGACCGGCCCGTGCTGTACCCGTGCGGCTCGGAGTCGGAGACCGAGGCCGTCGAGCGGCTGTGCGCGGACGGCATCGAGGGGGCCGCCCAGCTCGCCGGATCCGCCGGCGGCGACCCGGCCGCGCTCGACAAGCTGCTGGAGACCCTCGGCTCGCTGGAGCGCTGGCTCGTCGGACGTGAGTACCTGATCCGCGATCAGATCACCGCGGCCGACGTCGAGTTGTGGGTCACCCTGGTGCAGCTCGACACCGTGCACCGTCATCACCTGGACGCCTCCGCCGTCCAGCGGATCGCCGACCACCCCGAACTGTGGTCCTACGCACGCCGGTTGGCCGCCCACCCCGCCTTCGGCGCCCACCTCGACCTCGACGGCATCGCCCGCCGCCACCACGCCCGCTGTCGTGGCCTGGAGGCCGCCGGGTCGGCCGTACAGATCCTGGACTGGGCCGCGCACACCGCCCACGTGGTGGAACGGCGTTGACATCCGTTCGGGCGCATGCCTTAACTTACGCCCCAGAACGGTCATGAGTGTCAGCGACAAGCCCTGGCTTGCTGACCGGCAACCCTCGCTCCGCGGTGGGGTGCCCCAGGTGACGACCGGACCGACGACATATCGGTAAGCGCGAGGGCCCGACGGGCCGGAAGAACACGGTGACGGACATGTACGCAGCCCCCAGGACGGCCCCGCGCCGCTCCCACGGCTGCGTACTGCCGTACGTGGACCTGCTCGTCGCCGACCGGGCCGTCGATCTGCTCCGCGTGAACAGCGCACTGTGTACCGCACCGGGCCGCGCCCGCTGTCGGGGCTGACTCTCCACCTCCGCAGCCCCGCCCCGAAGACGAACACCGCCCTCGCGGTGTGCCGTTGTCCACCAAGCCCCGGTGCCCGTGCGTCCTCGTGTGTCACGCCCCTCAGGCCGTAGCACGCCTCGTTCGCCGTACCCGGGGAATCCGACTCCCGCCGGAGCCCTTCCATGAGCGAACCCCCAGGCGTCGCCGTGTCCCTCACCGAGGCACCGCCGACCGTCACTGGCACTCCGTCAAAGTCCTTTGCCGCCCAGCGCGTTCTGCCCCTGCGCCGCCCCGGCCGGTGGATCGCCACCGCCGTCGTGCTGGTCCTCGCGGCCCAGTTCGTGCACGGCCTGGTGACCAATCCGTTCTACCAGTGGGACCGGTTCGGCTACTGGTTCCTGCGGCCGACGATCCTCGACGGACTGCTCGTCACGCTCGAAGTCACCGCCTACAGCGCGGTGCTGGGTCTCCTCGGCGGCGTCCTGCTCGCCCTGGCCCGGCTCTCCAAGAGCCCCGTCCTGCGGGCGGTCAGCTGGATCTACATCTGGACGTTCCGCTCCATCCCGCTGATCGTCATCCTGCTCTTCCTCTACAACTTCAGCGCCCTCTACCAGACGCTCAGCGTGGGTGTCCCCTTCGGACCGGCGTTCTTCAGCTTCGACGAGTCCCGGCTCGCCACCGACATCGTCGTCGCCGTCGTCGGCCTGAGCCTCAACCAGGCGGCGTACGCGGCCGAGGCGGTCCGCGGCGGCATCCTCTCCGTCGACCAGGGCCAGCACGAGGCGGCGGCAGCGCTCGGACTGCCCAAGGGCTACCAGTTCCGCAAGGTCGTCTTCCCGCAGGCGCTGCGCTCCATCACGCCGAACTACGTCAACCAGCTCATCGACCTGGTGAAGGCCACCTCGCTGGTGTTCTACGTGTCGCTGCTCGACCTGTTCGGCGCCGCCCAGACCATGGGCGCCACCTACCCCGGCGACATCGTGCCGCTGCTGCTGGTCGTCACCGTCTGGTACCTGATCCTGACCACCGTCGTCTCCGTCGTCCAGTTCTATGTCGAGCGGTACTTCGCCCGGGGCGCCACCCGCGCCCTGCCGCCGACCCCGCTGCAGAAGCTGCGCACCTCGGTGAGCGACCTGCGCGCCCGTATCCGCAGGGAGGCCGCCGTATGACCACCGAGACCCTCCAGATCGTGCCCGCCGCCGTAGAGGTCCACGACGTGCACAAGTGGTACGGCACCCACCGGGTCCTGGACGGTGTCGACCTGACCGTCCGGGCCGGCGAGGTCACCGTCATCCTCGGCCCGTCCGGCTCCGGCAAGTCCACCCTGCTCCGGGTCGTCAACCACCTGGAGAAGCCCGAGATCGGGTACGTCAGCGTCAACGGCGAACTCATCGGCGTACGCAAGCAGGGCGAACACCTCAAGGAGCTGAGCGAGCGGGCGATCCTGGCCCAGCGCGGCAACATCGGGTTCGTCTTCCAGAACTTCAACCTCTTCCCGCATCTCACCGTGCTGGAGAACGTCGCCGCGGCCCCGGTGGCGACCGGCAAGCTGGACCGGGACGCGGCCCAGCGGCTCGCCCGTGAACTCCTTGACCGGGTCGGCCTCGCCGACAAGGAGACCGCCTACCCGCGCCAGCTGTCCGGCGGACAGCAGCAGCGCGTCGCCATCGCCCGCGCCCTCGCGCTACGGCCCGGCGTCATCCTCTTCGACGAGCCCACCTCCGCCCTCGACCCGGAACTCGTGGGTGAAGTCCTGGCCGTCATCAAGGACTTGGCGAAGAGCGGCACCACCCTGGTGATCGTCACCCATGAGATCGGGTTCGCCCGCGAGATCGCCGACCGGGTCGTCTTCATCGACGCCGGAAAGATCGTCGAACAGGGCCCGCCCTCCGAAGTGCTGGACAAGCCGCAGCACGAACGGACCCGGGACTTCCTCAGCAAGGTCCTCTGACCAACACCCCTTCTTCTTCCTTCCCTCTCACTCACACGACAAGGACAGCCATGCGCACGCACCTCACCCGACGCAGCCTGATACGGGGCATCACCGCGGCCACCGCCGTCGCCACCCTCGCCACCGGGCTCGCCGCCTGCGGGGGCGACAGCGACGCCGCCACCCGGACCAACGACGCCGCCGGCACGGTGACCGTGGGTCGGCTGTCCAACGGCGCGGCCACCGAGACCGCCCTGAAGGTCGGCGAGGTGAAGTCCATCAGCGCCCTGCTGCCGGCCGACGTCAAGAAGAGCGGCAAGCTGGTCATCGGCTCGGGCACCCTGCCCTCCGGCGCCCCGCCGCTCGGCTTCATCGGCAGCGACCAGAAGACGCTCACCGGCTCCGAGATCGACCTCGCCCGGCTGGTCTCCGCGGTCCTCGGCCTCAAGCCCGAGGTGCAGCGCTCCACTTGGGAGAACCTCTTCATCGGCCTCGACAGCGGCAAGGTCGACGTGGCGTTCTCCAACGTCACCGACACCGAGGAGCGCAAGCAGAAGTACGAGTTCGCCTCCTACCGCAAGGACGACCTCGCGTTCGAGGTGAAGAAGGACAACACCTGGAACTTCGACAACAACTACGAGAACCTCGCCGGCAAGACCGTCTCCGTCGGCAACGGCACCAACCAGGAGAAGATCCTCCTGGAGTGGAAGGCCAAGCTGGAGAAGGAGGGCAAGAAGCTCACGGTCAAGTACTTCCAGGAGACCAACAGCCTCTACCTGGCCCTGAACAGCGGCAAGATCGACGCCTACTTCGGCCCCAGCCCCAACCTCTCGTACCACACCACCCAGACCGCGAAGACGCCCCAGGCGACCCGTGTCGCGGGCCAGTTCTCCGGTGCGGGCGAGACCCTCCAGGGCCTGATCGCCGCGACCGCCAAGAAGGACAGCGGCCTCGCCGAGCCGCTCGCCGCGGCCATCAACCACCTGATCGACAACGGGCAGTACGCGAAGTGGCTCAAGGCCTGGAACCTCTCCGGCGAGGCCGTCGCCAAGTCCGAGGTCAACCCGCCCGGGCTGCCGCTCACCAACTCCTGATCACCCACTGAGAGAAAGGCCGTCGTGGTCCACCAGACCGCCCTGGGCACCCGCCTGTTGGACAACCCCGTGTGGGCCGCGCTCGACGGCCCGCACGCCGGGTTCGCCGAACGGACAGGCCGGGCGGCGCGCTACCCGGCGGACGTGTACGCGTTCGCCGCGCTCGCCGACCCGGCGGACCCGGCCGCCTGGGCCGACCTGC
>JABFXD010000924.1 GCA_013361925.1 Streptomyces sp.
GGTGCCGGAGGCGCTGCTGATCGGTGTGGTCGTCGGCGTCGTGGCGTACGGGCCCGCCGCCACCGGCTGGATCGTCCGCAACCACCGCGACGCAGCCGAGGCGGCCCGGCTGCGCGCCGAACAGACCGCGCTGCTCGCCGAGATGGACCGCAACCAGGCCGTCGTCGCCGAACGCGCCCGGATGGCGCGGGAGTTGCACGACATGGTCGCCAACCACCTCTCCGCGATCGCGATCCACTCCACCGCCGCGCTGTCGCTGGACGACCCGAAGACCTCCACGGAGGCCCTCGGCGTCATCCGCGAGAACAGCGTCAAGGGGCTGGAGGAGATGCGCCGGCTGATCGGCATCCTGCGCGACGGCGACGAGGAGCCGAGCGCGGTCCCGACCCTCGACGGCCTCACCGCCCTCGTCGAGGACGCCCGCACCAACGGCCTCGACGTCACACTGGACCCCGGGTACGGCACGACCGTGCCCGCCCCCGTCGAGCTCGCCGCCTATCGGATCGTCCAGGAGTCCCTGACCAACGCGCTCAAGCACGCCTGCCCCGGCCGGGTCACCGTCACCCTGGCCCGGCGCGACGGCTCGCTCGACGTGCTCGTGAGCAGCCCGTACGGCCGCCGGGAGGGCCCGAGCGCCCCCGGTTCCGGCGCCGGTCTGGTCGGCATGCGGGAGCGGGTGGCGCTACTGGGCGGCACCTTCACGGCCGGCCCCGAGGGCACCCTGTGGGCCGTACGCGCCACCCTCCCCCTCACCGATGGAGACCCCGCATGATTCGTGTGCTCGTCGCCGAGGACCAGTCCGCCGTGCGCGCCGGGCTCGTCCTCATCCTGCGCAGCGCCCCGGACATCGACGTGGTCGGTGAGGCGGCCGACGGGGAGCGGGCGGTGGCGCTGGCAAGGGAGTTGCGGCCGGATCTCGTCCTGATGGACGTGCAGATGCCGCGTCTGGACGGGGTGTCGGCGACCCGGAAGGTCACGGAGGAGGGGCTCGCGGACGTCCTCGTACTGACCACCTTCGACCTCGACGAGTATGTGTTCGGGGCGCTGCGGGCGGGCGCGGCCGGGTTCCTGCTGAAGAACACGGAGGCGAGGGACCTCGTCGAGGCCGTGCGCACGGTGGCCCGCGGGGAGGGCATCGTGGCCCCGGCCGTCACCCGGCGGCTGATCGCCGAGTTCGCGGCGAAGCCCGTACGGCAGTCGAGCGCGGACCCAGCGGTCCTGGACTCCCTCACCCGCCGTGAACGCGAGGTGCTGTCCTGCCTCGGCGAGGGGCTGTCCAACGCGGACATCGCGGGACGCCTCGACATGGCGGAGGCGACGGTAAAGACGCACGTCAGCCGCCTCCTGGGCAAGCTGGAGCTGCGGAGCCGGGTGCAAGCGGCCGTACTCGCGCAGGAGTTGGGTGTCTGAGCGGTTGCATACGAGAGTGGTCCAGACCTATTGACCCGTGGTCCAGACCTTTCTATTCTCGCGGCACCGTGGGCACGAAGGCTCAGTCGTGCCCCCATCCCCGAGAAGGAGGCGCGGTATGCGCTTCAGACACAGAGCCGCGGCAGGGTTCGCGACGCTGTTGCTCCCCTTCGCCGGACTGGTCGGGCTGGCCAGTCCCGCCCAGGCCGCGACGTCCGCGACCGCGACCTTCGCCAAGCCCCAGGACTGGGGCACCGGCTTCGAAGGCAAGTGGACCGTCAAGAACACCGGCGACACCACCCTCAGCTCCTGGACCGTGGAGTGGGACTACCCCTCCGGCACCTCGGTCACCTCCGCCTGGGACGCCGACGTCACCTCCTCCGGCACCCACTGGACCGCCAAGAACAAGTCCTGGAACGGCACCCTCGCCCCCGGCGCCTCCGTCTCCTTCGGCTTCAACGGCTCCGGCTCCGGCTCCCCCTCCAACTGCAAGCTCAACGGCGGCAGTTGCGACGGCGGCACCACCAACCCGAGCGACAGCGCGCCCAGCGCCCCCGGCACCCCGACCGCGTCCAGCATCACCGACACCTCGGTGAAGCTCTCCTGGAGCGCGGCCACCGACGACAAGGGCGTCAAGAACTACGACGTCCTGCGCAACGGCAGCAAGGTCGCGACGGTGACGACGACCTCGTACACCGACACCGGCCTGACCGCCGGCACCTCCTACTCCTACACGGTCCAGGCCCGCGACACCGCCGACCAGACCGGCCCGGTCAGCGGCGCGGTCTCCGTGAAGACCACGGGCGGCGGCACCACCGACCCGGGCACCGGCGGTGACAAGGTCAAGCTCGGCTACTTCACCGAGTGGGGCGTCTACGGCCGCAACTACCACGTCAAGAACCTGGTGACCTCGGGCTCCGCCTCGAAGATCACACACATCAACTACGCGTTCGGCAACGTCAAGGACGGCAAGTGCGTCGTCGACGACACCTACGCCGCCTACGACAAGGCCTACACCGCCGACCAGTCCGTCAGCGGCGTCGCCGACACCTGGGACCAGCCGCTGCGCGGCAACTTCAACCAGCTGCGTGAGCTGAAGGCCAAGTACCCGAACATCAAGGTCCTCTACTCCTTCGGCGGCTGGACCTACTCCGGCGGCTTCGCCCAGGCCGCCGCCAACCCGGCCGCGTTCGCCGCGAGTTGCAAGTCCGTCATCGAGGACCCGCGCTGGGCGGACGTCTTCGACGGCATCGACATCGACTGGGAGTACCCGAACGCCTGCGGTCTGACCTGTGACACCTCCGGTGCCGCGGCCTTCAAGAACCTGGTGGCGGCGCTGCGTTCGGAGTTCGGCAGCGACTACCTCGTCACCGCCGCGATCACCGCGGACGCGTCCAGCGGCGGCAAGATCGACGCGGCCGACTACGGCGGCGCCTCGGCGTACCTCAACTGGTACAACGTGATGACGTACGACTACTTCGGCGCCTGGGACAAGACCGGCCCCACCGCCCCGCACTCCCCGCTCACCTCGTACTCCGGCATCCCGAAGGCCGGCTTCAACTCGGCCGACGCGATCGCCAAGCTGAAGGCGAAGGGAGTGGCGTCGAGCAAGCTCCTGCTCGGCATCGGCTTCTACGGCCGCGGCTGGACCGGCGTCACCCAGGCCGCCCCCGGCGGCACGGCCACCGGCCCGGCGACCGGCACCTACGAGGCCGGCATCGAGGACTACAAGGTCCTCAAGACGTCCTGCCCCGCCACCGGCACCGTCGGCGGCACCGCGTACGCCTACTGCGGCAGCAACTGGTGGTCGTACGACACCCCCGCCACCATCGGCACCAAGATGGCCTGGGCCAAGAGCCAGGGTCTCGGCGGCGCCTTCTTCTGGGAGTTCAGCGGCGACAGCTCCAACGGTGAGCTGGTGAGCGCCATCAACAGCGGGCTCAGCTAGCGGTACCCGTACTACGCGACATTGACGCGCTGACCGGGCGGGGCTGCCTCAAGCCACGCGAGAAAACCGGTCAGCGCGTCTTCGCTCATGGCGAGCTCAAGGCGCGTGCCCCGGTGGAGGCAGGTGAGGACGACGGCGTCGGAGAGCAGCGCCAGCTCCTCCTCGCCCTCGGGCAGCCGGCGTCCCGCGACCTCGATCGCGGCGCGCTCCAGGACGCGGCGCGGCCGGTAGGCGTAGGAGAAGACGCGGTACCACTCGATCCGGTCGCCGTTGTAGCGGGCTACGCCGTAGCTCCAGCCTTTGCCGCTGGTGTCGGTTTTCTCCGGGACGTCCCAGCGCAGGGAACAGTCGAAGGTGCCGCCCGAGCGCTGGATCAGTCTGCGACGCAGGCCGAAGACGAACAGCCCGAGCACCACCAGGGCGACCACGATTCCGCACACAGTCAGAGCGAGGACCATCGACACCGACCTCCTCGTCTACTCGGTAACGGAATGGAAAAAACATCCACATTTGCCTCAGCCGCGACCGGGGCCGGATTTCTCCGGTCCCAGCCGCGGCTGAGTGACGTCATACGGTCTTGCGCAGGCTAGCGCGTCGCCGCCGCACGGATGCGTACGTCCGCGCGACGCTCGGCGGCGGCGTCACCCTCCGCCTTCGCGCGCTCCAGCTCACGCTCGGCGCGCTGGACATCGATCTCGTCCGACAGCTCGGCGATCTCGGCCAGCAGCGACAGCTTGTTGTCCGCGAACGAGATGAAACCGCCGTGCACCGCGGCGACGACCGTTCCACCATCACTCGTACGGATGGTCACCGGGCCCGACTCCAGCACACCGAGCAGCGGCTGGTGACCGGGCATGACGCCGATGTCGCCGGACGTGGTGCGCGCGACGACCAGGGTGGCCTCGCCGGACCAGACCTCTCGGTCGGCCGCGACCAGCGCGACGTGCAGCTCAGCAGCCAAGGTGGCTCCTCGGGTCACCACCCGGCGGTTCTGCCGGGTGTGGGTTACAAGTCTAGTAGGCGTGAAAGAGGGGGCGGGACGTGCCCCGCCCCCTCAGGTGTGAGCCACAGGGCTCACTTCGAACTCAGTGAGTTCAGGAGACGCCGAGCTCCTTGGCGTTGGCCTTCAGGTCCTCGATGCCACCGCACAGGAAGAACGCCTGCTCCGGGAAGTGGTCGTACTCGCCGTCGATGATCGCGTTGAAGGCCGCGATCGACTCGTCCAGCGGGACGTCCGACCCGTCGACGCCGGTGAACTGCTTGGCGACGTGGGTGTTCTGGGACAGGAAGCGCTCCACGCGACGGGCACGGTGGACGGTGAGCTTGTCCTCCTCGCCCAGCTCGTCGATACCGAGGATCGCGATGATGTCCTGAAGGTCCTTGTACTTCTGCAGGACCGTCTTGACGCGCATCGCGGTGTTGTAGTGGTCCGCCGCGATGTACCGCGGGTCGAGGATGCGGGACGTCGAGTCCAGCGGGTCCACGGCCGGGTAGATGCCCTTCTCGGAGATCGGACGGGAGAGAACCGTCGTCGCGTCGAGGTGGGCGAAGGTGGTGGCCGGGGCCGGGTCGGTCAGGTCGTCCGCGGGGACGTAGATCGCCTGCATCGAGGTGATCGAGTGACCACGGGTCGAGGTGATGCGCTCCTGGAGGAGACCCATCTCGTCGGCCAGGTTCGGCTGGTAGCCCACCGCGGAGGGCATACGGCCGAGCAGGGTCGACACCTCGGAACCGGCCTGCGTGAAGCGGAAGATGTTGTCGATGAAGAACAGCACGTCCTGCTTCTGCACATCGCGGAAGTACTCCGCCATGGTCAGACCGGCGAGGGCCACGCGCAGACGGGTGCCCGGGGGCTCGTCCATCTGACCGAAGACCAGGGCGGTCTTGTCGATGACGCCCGAGTCGGCCATCTCCTCGATGAGGTCGTTGCCCTCACGGGTGCGCTCACCGACACCGGCGAACACGGAGACACCGTCGTGGTTGTTGGCGACGCGGTAGATCATCTCCTGGATGAGCACCGTCTTGCCGACGCCGGCACCACCGAACAGACCGATCTTTCCACCCTTGACGTACGGGGTGAGAAGGTCGATGACCTTGACGCCGGTCTCGAACATCTCGGTCTTCGACTCGAGCTCGTCGAAGTTCGGGGCCTTGCGGTGGATGCCCCAGCGCTCGCCCTCGTACTGCTCGTCGACGTTCAGCACCTCACCGAGGGTGTTGAACACCTTGCCCTTGGTGAAGTCGCCGACCGGCACGGTGATGGAGGCACCCGTGTCGGTCACCGGGGCCTGGCGGACCAGACCGTCGGTGGGCTGCATCGAGATGGTGCGGACCAGGCCGTCACCCAGGTGCTGGGCGACCTCCAGGGTCAGCGTCTTCTTCGCGCCGTCCTGGGCCGGGTCGGCCACCTCGACGTGAAGAGCGTTGTAGATGTCGGGCATCGCGTCGACGGGGAACTCCACGTCGACGACCGGGCCGATGACCCGGGCGACGCGGCCCGTGGCCGTCGCGGTCTCAACAGTGGTGGTCATTAGCGGTCACTCCCCGCGGTCGCGTCGGCCAGGGCTGCGGAGCCACCGACGATCTCGCTGATTTCCTGGGTGATTTCGGCCTGGCGGGCCGCGTTGGCAAGCCGGGAGAGCGTGGTGATGAGCTCTCCGGCGTTGTCGGTGGCCGACTTCATCGCGCGGCGGGTGGCGGCGTGCTTGGAGGCAGCCGACTGGAGCAGCGCGTTGTAGATACGGCTTTCGACGTACCGCGGCAGAAGGGCGTCGAGGACGTCCTCCGCCGACGGCTCGAAGTCGTACAGCGGAAGGATCTCGCCCTTGGGCGCCTCCGCCGCAACCTCTTCGAGGCTGAGCGGCAGCAGACGGCTGTCGATCGCCGTCTGCGTCATCATCGAGACGAACTCGGTGTAGACGATGTGGAGTTCATCCACGCCGCCCTCGGCCGTGTCCTTCTCGATGGCCTCGATCAGCGGGCCCGCGACCTTCTTCGCGTCCGCGTACGAGGGCTCGTCGGTGAAGCCCGACCACGACTCCACGACCTTGCGCTCGCGGAAGTTGTAGTGGGCCAGACCGCGCCGGCCGACGATGTACGTGTCGACCTGCTTGCCCTCGGCCTCAAGACGCGCGGTCAGCTGCTCCGCGGCCTTGATGGCGTTGGCGTTGAAGGCGCCGGCGAGACCACGGTCGCTCGTCAGGAGCAGCACCGCGGACCGCACGACCGTCTCGGCCTGCGTGGTCAGCGGGTGCTTCGTGTTCGAGCCGGTACCGACCGCCGTGACCGCGCGGGTGAGCTCGGTCGCGTACGGCGTGGAGGCCGCCACCTTGCGCTGCGCCTTGACGACGCGCGAGGCGGCGATCATCTCCATCGCCTTGGTGATCTTCTTGGTCGCGGTGACGGATCGGATGCGACGCTTGTAGACCCGGAGCTGGGCTCCCATGAGTCAGGTCCCTTCCTTACGTCACTTGGCGGCGGCCGGAGCGTCCTCGCCGAGAAGCTTGCCGTCCGAGGTCTCGAACTGCTTCTTGAAGTCGGCGATCGCGTCGGCAACAGCGGTGAGGGTGTCGTCCGACATCTTGCCGCCCTCCTTGATGGAGGTCATGAGGCCCTGCTCCTTGCGGTGCAGGTACTCCAGCAGCTCCTTCTCGAAGCGCCGGATGTCGGCGACCGGGACGTCGTCCATCTTGCCGGTGGTGCCGGCCCACACGGAGACGACCTGGTCCTCGGTGGACATGGGCTCGTACTGGGCCTGCTTCAGCAGCTCGACCATGCGCTGGCCGCGCTCCAGCTGCGCCTTCGACGCGGCGTCCAGGTCGGAACCGAAGGCGGCGAACGCCTCCAGCTCACGGAACTGGGCGAGGTCCACGCGCAGACGGCCGGAGACCTGCTTCATCGCCTTGTGCTGCGCGGAACCACCGACTCGGGAGACGGAGATACCGACGTTCAGCGCGGGGCGCTGACCGGCGTTGAACAGGTCCGACTCCAGGAAGCACTGGCCGTCGGTGATGGAGATGACGTTGGTCGGGATGAACGCCGAGACGTCGTTGGCCTTGGTCTCGACGATCGGCAGACCCGTCATCGAGCCGGCGCCCATGTCGTCGGAGAGCTTCGCGCAGCGCTCCAGCAGACGGGAGTGCAGGTAGAAGACGTCACCCGGGTAGGCCTCACGGCCCGGCGGGCGGCGCAGCAGCAGGGACACGGCGCGGTAGGCGTCGGCCTGCTTCGAGAGGTCGTCGAAGATGATGAGGACGTGCTTGCCCTCGTACATCCACTGCTGGCCGATGGCCGAACCGGTGTACGGCGCCAGGTACTTGAAGCCGGCCGGGTCGGACGCCGGGGCGGCGACGATGGTCGTGTAC
>JABFXD010000679.1 GCA_013361925.1 Streptomyces sp.
GGGCACCCTCCTGCGCCCGGGGTGGGGCGGGTGCCCAGGTCCGCCAGCCGGTAGCCGTCCGGGTAGCCCTTGATCTCCCAGTTCTGCCGGGCGAAGTGCGGTGCGCGGCGCGGTGGGAGCAGCCGGACCGCACGGCCGCGCAGCCGTACCGCCCCTCGCACGAGGGTGCGGGTCGCCGCGCCGGGCGCCGGGTAGCGGAAGGCGCGCAGCAGCGACTCGTCGAGGAGCGCGCGCGTCGAGGCCTTCAGCAGGGGTGCCAGCGGGCTCGGGTACCAGGACGCCATCAGGTCGATCGTGGCGTCCGAGACGCGCCGCGCGCCCTCGTCCCAGCCGAAGTGGGCCTCCTCGTAGGCGTCGAGGCAGGCCTCGAACTCCTCGTAGGTCTCGGGGATGTCCGTGATGCCCATGTGCCGCCCCAGGGTGCGGTAGTGGACGACCGAGGCGACGATCTCGTGACGTGAGAGTCGACGCCATGCGTAGGCGTCGATCCACCGTCTGGGCATCACGACGAACGTGCACAGGACGTAGCGCATGTCGTCGTTGGTGATGTCGTAGCTGCGGTGCATCTGGTTGATGCGGCGGATCGCCGTACGGCCCTCTTCGCTGCCGAAGCCGTGCTCGACGACGGCGTCCAGGAGCAGCGAGGTGTCGTCGTACCGTTTCTGCGACCGGTCCGTGAGCTCCGCCGTCCCGGCGAGCAGCCGCCCGATGCTCGGGACGGCGTAGGTGCGGTAGAGGGCCAGTTCCAGGGATCGGGTGAAGTCCCAGGGGAACTCGTACGCGGTCATCAGCCGGTAGATCTCCGAGGCGTCCTCGTGCGGGTCCATCCGCCGTATCCGCTCGAGCCGCTCGAACCGCTTCACCGCAGCGTCCCCCTTCTGCCGTCGAAGCTCCAACTCTACGTTGGGCAGCAGAAGATGAACGATCGGTCGAGGCGGCAACCACGCAGGGGGAAGGTGGTCAGCATGTGGGGCAGGATGCGCAAGTCGTTCGCCGGGCTCGTCAACACCGCGCGCTCCGAGAACGACCATGACCGGGACAGGCGCGGCCACAATCTGTTCGAGGCGGCGGCCGTCTATGTGTCGGCCTGTGCGGAGGACGATCAGGACCAGATCGACGAGGCCGCGGGCTGGGTCTCACCGGAAGCCTTGTCGTTCGGGGTGAGCGAGCTGGCCTGCCGGGCCGTCATCGCGCTGGCGCGGGAGCGCGACGAGTCGCCGCAGACCGTGGCGCGTGCCCTGCTGGGGCTTCCGGCGGCCTGAAGGACGGGGCAACCGAGGTCGATTCGCCCCGTCCGGTCGGAAAACTGCAGCTCCGGGGTGCATGGGAGTCGTGACAAGCTGCTTCCGCTCGCACTAGGGTGCGCGCCGTTGGACGAACCGATGGGGAGGCTGGGATGGCCGGGACGGACGAGGACGCCGTCGCCGCCGCGGACGATGCGCTCTATGTGCTCACGGCGGTGCTGCTGACGCCGGCGAAGTTTCCGAGCGTGCTGGGCGACGACTATCCGGAGGCCTGTGCGGCGCTCGGTCTCGCGCCGCTCGCCGACGGATACGGCCTGGTGCTCGGCCAGGACGGCGACGGTTCCCGTTGGACGGTCGTCATCGACGACGTCTCGCTGGTCGCCGTGGCCATCGCGTCGTGGGACTGCGGCATGGAGTACGACCTGTCTCCCGAGGAGCACACGGTCGTCGCCGCCCTGCCGGGCTGGCCGCTCGCCGTGGCCGTCGCGGCGCCGGGTGTGCCGGCGCCGCACGATCCGGGCCCGGAGGTCGCCGACCGTCCGCCGCTGACGCCGCCGGACGCCTCCACGTGGGGGCCGGCTCAGCGGCGCCTGGGCGCGGACGAGATCGCCGTGCAGTGGTCGCTGTGGCGGGAACAGATCGACGACTCCGAGTTCCCTCTGCCGGGGGCGGCCAAGGACAACGAGGAGGCCGAGGAGACGGCGGAGACCGCGGAGGGCGCCGAGCCGGTCGGGAAGGCCGAGGGCAACGGTGGCCACCAGGGCATCCGGCGCGTGCTCGCGGAGGCCCGCGGGTACGTGGACACACCGCCGCCGCTGGGCCGGGTCCGGTCGTCGTTCGCGCCCGGGGACGCCCGCACGCTGCGCGCGGACGGCCCCGGCTGGTCGCTGGTGGCCAGGACCGACGACATCGCCTTCGTCCTGCTGGACGACGAACCCGGCGAGGTCCTCCCGGTCGGCCGCGGCCCGGAACTGCCGGGCCTGCTGGAGGCACTCGACAAGATGGCCGTACGGCCGCTCTGAGCGGGGGCGGCAGCACTCACCGGGCCTCCCTCCCGACGTTCCGTACGTCGAGCGCGGAGCGGTTGATCAACTGAACAGCGGCTGACCGCGGGACACCCATGCCGCGGCGTCATTCCATGTGGCCCCAGCCCATGGATGACGCGGCGGCGCCCTCGCACGATGGGGCAGCTCTCGACCCCCGTCCCGTCCTGGAGGCCGCTCATGCGTGTGTCCCGAGGTGTTCCCCTCATCGCCACCACCTTGGTGACGACAGCTCTGACGACAGCCCTTGCCCTGCCGGGTCCCGCCGCGGCCACGGACCTCACGGCGGGTGACTGCGCGCGCCGGCAGGGGACCCGCGTGCCGGGTGCCGCCTTCCAGCAGAGCGCCTGCCTCGCGGACCTGACCACGACCGGCCTGGCCGGCACTCCGTACACCGACCCGGCCGACCAGGCAGGCCTCACGGCCCGGGCGACACGGACGCCGTCCGGGGTGCCCGGGATGCAGATCGACGGCTACTTCCCGGACTCCTCGCACTCCAACGCCACCCACGGCTGGCAGCACGACGCCCAGTTCGTGATCCGGCTGCCGGACCACTGGAACGGCGGGCTGGTCGTCACGGGCGCCCCGGGGACGCGCAGACAGTACGCGACGGACAAGGCGATCTCCGACCGGGTGCTCGCCCAGGGCTACGCGTATGCCGCGACCGACAAGGGCAACAACGGTGCCGATTTCTACCGCGACGGCACCCGCCCGGGCGACGCGGTCGCCGAGTGGAACGCGCGCACCACTCAGCTCACGCGCGCGGCCGAACGCGTCGTCGCCCAGCGCTACGGGCAGGCGCCGCGGCGGACGTACATGACCGGGATCTCCAACGGCGGTTATCTGACGCGCTGGCAGCTGGAGAACCATCCGGAGCTGTACGACGGCGGGGTGGACTGGGAAGGCGCCCTGTGGACGAAGGACGGTCCCAGCCTGCTCACCTCGCTGCCCACGGCCGTGGCCCGGGCGACCGGCGCGGCGACGGACGAGGACATGTACGCGGCGGGCTTCGCGCGGGGCTCCGAGTTCCTGTGGCCGTACCACGAGAAGGCCTACTGGGGCATCACGCAGAAGATCTACCGCGCCGAGTTCGACCCGGCCTACGACCCCGAGTGCCCTGGCCCGACGGCCGGGACCACCACGGAGCAGATCCTGGCGCCCTGCGCCACCGACGCGGCCTACGACTACGCGTCACGTCCCGCGTCGGTCCGTCGCGCGGTGGCCGAGGTCGCGCTGACCGGCCGCGTCGGACGACCGCTGATCACGCTGCACGGTGATCTGGACGCGCTGCTGCCCAAGGCGGCGGACTCGGATGTGTACGACCGCATGATCGACGCGAGGGGACGGGGCCGCCTGCACCGGTACTACACCGTCCAGGGCGGCACGCACGTCGACGGGCTGTACGACACCTATCCGGACCGGCTGCGTCCGATCCTGCCCTGCTACCGGACGGCCTTCGACGCGCTGGTGGCCTGGGTGGAGCGAGGCACCCCGCCGCCCGCGGACCAGGTCATCGACCGGCCCGTGGGCGGCGACGTGGTCGACTCCTGCGCCCTGGACGACCGGGCGCCGCACCGGACCACCGCGGCCCGCTAGCCCGCGGGTCCCGGGCCGCGGCGGCCCGGTGACCCACGGGTCTCAGCGACCGAGCTCCTTGCGTGTGACACGGCGCAGCCTGCGCCGCTGCGAGGGGTCCAGCGTGAGGTACGCGGCGGCCGGGACTCCCAGGACTATCAGGAGCGCGGCCCACCACGGCAGCCAGAACAGCAGGATGATGCCGACCGCCACACCACCGACGGCGATCTTCGCGTTCTTCGACATGTGTCGCCTCCTTCGCGGCCACTGCCGCTCTCTGTCCTGAAAACGGGCCCGCGCCTCCCGCGGTTCCGCACCACGACCCTGAGACGTCCCTGAGGAGCGACCCCTACACGTCCCTGAGACGGGGGATACCCATCCTTGTGTCGAAGTGACCCGGCTCACAGTCGGGTCACTTCGGGTTCTTCCGGACGGTCCTGTACTCTCGGCCACCGCGCATCGAGTAGTCAAACTTGAGGAGTGTCGCATTCCTGTGCCGAGGATCCCCGCGGCCACACCGTCCGAGATCTCCCGACTGGCCCGCTGCTGTGCCGTGTTCGTGCCCGGCGACCCGGCCCGCACCGGCCGCGTCGCTTTCTGGGACCCCGAGGGCGACGCCCCTCCGGGCGTCGCGTCGGGGACGGTGGCGGACCTGACCGTCGTCGTGCCCGGCGAGGAGGGGGTCGAGGCGGTGACCGTGCCGGCGGTGCTGCTGCCGGTGGCTTCGGCGCTGCCCGTCCTCACGCGTGCGCGTGCCGTGGCCGACGGCCACCGGGCGGCCGTGTTCTGGGGCACGGCCGCCGTGCACGCCCTCCAACTGGCGGCCCGCGGTCTGCTGTTGCCGGGCCTGTCCGAGGGCGACCACGACGCCTGGCGGGCGGGTCCGCTGCGCGCCGAGGACGTGGAGCGCCTACGCCGAATCGCCGCCGCGATGCCACCCGAGGCGCACGCCACGCCTCTCGGCGACCGCGAGCTGTCGGGTGAGGCCCTGCGTCTGCCCGATCCCGAGCGGCTGCTGCGCGCCTTCGTGGACGCGGTGGCCGACGCCCTGCCCCGCTCCCCCGCCGCCTCCCTCGTGACGGGCGGACCCGCCTACGCGGCACGCGAGCCTCAGCGCGTGCCCGACTACCGCGCCTGGGCCGCCGATGTCGCCGCGGGTCATGACGCCGGAGTACGGCTGTCGCTGCGGATCGAGGTGCCCGGCCTTGAGGCGGCGGAACAGGACCAGGAGGGCCTTGCCTTCCGCGCCGTACCGCAGGTGCACAGCGTGAGCGAGCCGGGCCTGGTCGCGGACGCCTCCGCCGTGTGGACCGGCGCCCAGCGGGCGTTCGGCCCGCGCGCGCGGATGGACGCCCTGCTCGCGCTGCGCCGCGCGGCACGCGCCTGGCCCCCGCTGACGCCCCTGCTGTCGGCGACCGTGCCGGACGCCGTCGAACTCGCCGACGACGAGATCACCGACCTCCTCACGGACGGCGCCCGGGCCCTCGGCGCCGCCGGGGTCGACGTGCACTGGCCCAAGGCGCTGGCCCGCAAGCTGACGGCCCGCGCGGTGGTCGGCCCGCCGGACGAGGAGTCCGGTCCCGGAAGGACCATGGCGGACAGGCCGTCGTTCCTGTCCGCCGACGCGCTGCTGGCGTTCAACTGGGCGTTCGCGCTGGGCGACCAGCGGCTCACCCGCGCGGAACTGGACCGGCTCGCCGAGGCCAACCGCCCCGTCGTGCGACTGCGCGACCAGTGGGTCCTCGTCGACCCCCGGGAAGTGCATCGGGCCCGCGCCCAGCAGGACCGGAAGGTCACCCCGATCGACGCGCTCGGGGCCGCTCTCACCGGTTCCACGGAGGTCGACGGCCGCCTGGTCGACGTAGAGCCCACCGGGTGGCTGGCAAGCCTGCGGGAGCGGCTCGCGGACCCGGAGGCGCAGGAGCCCGTCGGACAGCCCGCGGGGCTCTCGGCGACCCTGCGCGACTACCAGCGACGCGGCCTCGGCTGGCTGGCCCGGATGACCTCCCTGGGGCTGGGCTGCTGCCTCGCCGACGACATGGGACTCGGCAAGACCGTCACCCTCATCGCCCTGCATCTGCACCGGCAGACGGAGCCCTCGGCCGCCGGTCCCACGCTCGTGGTGTGCCCGGCGTCCCTGATGGGCAACTGGCAGCGCGAGATCGAGAAGTTCGCCCCCGGTACGCCCGTGCGCCGCTTCCACGGGCCCCGCCGCGACCTGGACGCCCTGGCCGACGGGGAGTTCGTCCTCACCACCTACGGCACGATGCGGCTCGACGCGGGCCGGCTGGCCGAGGTGTCCTGGGGCATGGTCGTGGCGGACGAGGCCCAGCATGTGAAGAACCCGTACTCGGCGACGGCACGCCAACTGCGTTCCCTCGACGCACGCGCGCGTGTGGCGCTCACCGGCACGCCGGTGGAGAACAACCTGTCGGAGCTGTGGGCCATTCTCGACTGGACGACCCCGGGCCTGCTCGGGCGTCTCGGCACCTTCCGCAGCCGCTACGCGCAGCCCGTCGAGGGCGGCCAGGACCCGGCGGCCGCCGAGCGGCTCTCCCGGCTCGTCAGGCCCTTCCTGCTGCGTCGCCGCAAGTCCGATCCGGGGATCGCCCCGGAGCTGCCGCCGAAGACGGAGACCGACCGTGCCGTCTCCCTCACCACGGAACAGGCGGGGCTGTACGAGGCGGTGGTGCGCGAGACGCTCGCGGAGATCTCCGGCGCCGACGCCATGGCGCGCCGTGGACTGATCGTGAAGCTGCTCACCGGCCTGAAGCAGATCTGCAATCACCCCGCGCAGTTCCTCAAGGAGGAGCGGCCCACGATCGCCGGACGTTCCGGCAAACTGGAACTCCTCGACGAGCTGCTCGACACGATCCTGGCCGAGGGCGCGAGCGTGCTGGTCTTCACCCAGTACGTGCAGATGGCCCGCCTCATCGAGGGGCATCTGGCCGCGCGCGGGGTGTCCTCGCAGTTCCTGCACGGCGGTACGCCGATCGCCGCGCGCGAGGCGATGGTGCGGCGCTTCCAGGACGGTGAAGTGCCGGTCTTCCTGCTGTCGTTGAAGGCGGCGGGCACCGGGCTGAACCTGACCCGGGCCGAGCACGTCGTGCATTACGACCGCTGGTGGAACCCCGCCGTCGAGGCGCAGGCCACCGACCGGGCGTACCGCATCGGCCAGGACCGGCCCGTACAGGTGCACCGGTTGATCGCCGAGGGCACGATCGAGGACCGCATCGCCGACATGCTCAGCCGCAAACGGGAGTTGGCCGACGCGGTGCTCGGCACCGGGGAGGCGGCGCTCACCGAGCTGACGGACGCGGAACTGGCCGACCTGGTCGAACTGCGAGGGGGCGCGCGATGAGCACGTACGACGAGACCGGTCCGTACGAGGGGACGACGGAGCGGACCTTCGCCGCGTTCCCGCCCGCGCAGGGGCGCGGCTTCGCGCAGACCTGGTGGGGGCAGGCCTGGTTGAAGGCGCTGGAGGACACCGCGCTCGACTCGCAGCAGGTGAAGACCGGCCGCAGGCTCGCGCGCGCGGGGGCCGTCGGCGCGGTGTCGGTGCGGCCGGGGCGGATCACCGCCGTCGTCCAGGACCGGGACCGCACCCCGCACCGGGCGGACGTGCTGCTGGAGGAGCTGTCCGGCGAGCAGTGGGACCGTTTCCTGGCGATGGCCGTGGAGCGTGCCGGGCACATCGCGGCGCTCCTGGACCGCGAGATGCCTCCGCACCTGGTCGAGGACGCGGCGGCGGCGGGCGTCGAACTCCTGCCGGGGCTGGGCGATCTGGAGCCGCGGTGCGACTGCGGTGCCTGGGACCACTGCGGGCACACGGCGGCGCTCTGCTACCAGGTGGCACG